>JAZRDW010000001.1:0-2055 GCA_045660505.1 Christensenellaceae bacterium
GTGATATTCACGCTGAATTAGGGCAAATTTTATGCGGTTTTAAGTCACCTAGAGAAAATGATGATGAAATCATTTATTTTAATGCAGTTGGCGCTGGTATTTTAGATATTGCCGTTGTTGCCCGTTGCTATTTAAGTGCTAAAGAAAACGGAAAGGGAATAGTTCTACCTTTCTGGGAATAAAATTTTAAAAAGTTTGTTAAAAAAGTTGACAAAACTGGTTTAATAAGTTAGAATGAACTTACAATTTAATTGAAAAACTGTGAAGAGGACGGTCGGTTTGTTTTTCTTTTAGAGAGTTGCCGTGTGGTGCAAGGCAACATTAAAACTTTCCAATGGCTTATCACCTCTGAGTTGAAGAACCGAAAGGCTTGTTGCCTAGTAGACTTCTTCCGTAAATGCTACGTAAGTGCAAAGGGTTTGTTAGAACCTAATAAGTGGCGGAAAATATCCGCAATTTGAGTGGTACCGCGAGTATAGTAATTATACCCGTCTCAAAACGAAAAGGGTTTTGAGACGGGTTTTTGTTTTCTATAAACTTCGCAATACTGCCTTTCTAGTAAACAAAAATCGTATTAAATAAAAAACAAATTATATAAACATAAAAAAATTTTTAAGGAGGTTTCACAATGAATACAAACAACACCCTAAATCAGTTATCGGAAGTCGCAACAAGAATTAAGGAGTTGCGCGAAATTATTGGTTTCTCCGTAAAAGAAATGACTGAAAAAACAGACGTAGATGAAAAAACTTACCTTTCTTATGAAAGTGGTAAAGTAGATATACCTTTCTCATTTATCCACAAATGCGCTTTGGCTTTTGGCGTTGATATGACAGACCTTTTAGAAGGTAGTTCAGCACGCCTTTCAACCTATACCGTCACAAGAAAGGGGCAAGGTCAAGAAACTGCTAAAGAAGAAGGCATTGATATTGCTAACCTAGCGCCTAAATTTAAAGATAAACTTGCTGAACCTTACTACGTTACTTATGAATATACACAAGGTCAAGAAAACAAGCCTATCCACTTAACCACACACAGCGGTCAAGAATTTGACCTTGTTTTAAGTGGTAAACTTAAAGTTCAAGTTGGTGACCACGTTGAAATTCTTGGCGAAGGGGATAGCATTTATTATAATTCTTCTCTCCCACACGGTATGATAGCCGTTGATGGTAAGAACTGCACTTTCGTTGCAGTCGTTATGAGTGGAGATAATTCTAACGAAACTGTCGTTAGGAAAAGCGTTGTGAACGCTAAAACTAGCGAAGAACTAGTTTGCGAAAAGTTTGTTGAAACTACTGAAGATGCTGATGGCAGACTTCAAGCAATTAACTTTAAGAATACCGATACTTTTAACTTTGGTTTTGATATTGTTGATGGCATTGCTGAAAGATACCCTGAAAAACTTGCAATGCTACACCTAGATAAAAATAAGTTTGAACGCCGTTTCACTTTTAAAGATATTAAAAGGGCATCTAACCAAGTTGCTAACTACTTTACTTCACTTGGAATAAAAAAAGGCGATAAGGTTATGTTGGTATTAAAACGCCACTATCAATTCTGGTTCTGTATGGTTGCCCTTCATAAATTAGGCGCAGTTGCAATCCCTGCAACCAACCAACTAAAAGAACACGATTTTGAATATAGGTATAATTCAGCAGGGGTTAAAGCAATAGTTTGTACTGCTGATGGCGATACTTACACCTTTGCCCAAAGCGCTGCTAAAAAATGCCCACAAGTTGAAAAACTTATAATGGTGGGTGGCGCTAAAGACGGTTGGTTAGACTTTGATAAAGAATATCCACTATTTTCTGGTAAATATGAACGCCCTAATAATTGCTCTCAAGGTGATGATTTAGCGCTTATGTTCTTCACTTCAGGAACGACTGGTAATCCAAAAATGGCGGCACATAAACACACCTATGCTTTAGGGCATTACGTAACTGCTAAATATTGGCATTGCTGTGAAAGAGATGGTTTACACCTAACAATTTCTGATACGGGCTGGGGTAAATCACTTTGGGGTAAACTCTATGGTCAATGGCTTTGCGAAGGTGC
>JAZRDW010000002.1:0-2481 GCA_045660505.1 Christensenellaceae bacterium
AAGGGCGTATAATAGTGTGGTGGAATCTTCTGGCAAAACTTTATCAGGTGGTATTGACCCTAACGCATTGCAAGGTCCAAAAAGGTTTTTTGGTTCGGCAAGAAATATTGAAAACGGTGGCAGTTTAACCATTTTATCAACAGCCTTAATTGAAACGGGCAGTAGAATGGACGACGTTATTTATGAAGAATTTAAAGGCACAGGCAATATGGAAATTCATTTATCTAGGGAATTATCTCAAAAGAGAATTTTCCCCGCGATAGATTTATATAAGTCTGGCACAAGAAATGAAGAATTGCTTTTAACTAATGATGAACTTTTGGCAAGTTTCAAGTTAAGGAAGATTTTACTTGATAAAACTGATAGCACCGATAACCTACTTGAAATGATGAAAAAGACTAAGAACAACGCTGATTTGATTAGTAAACTTGATGCTTGGTTAAAAATTTATGGTAAATAATATGAAATCAACAAGAAATAAAACTATTGATTTTTCGTTAGAAGTTGCAGGCGAATATCTTAAAGATTGCGTTTACGAAGAAAAGGTTGATAAAATACAAAAAAATTCTATCGTTATAGGGGATAGTTTTAAGGCGCTAGAAAAAATTGAGAATAATTCTGTTGATTTACTTATAGTTGACCCACCTTATAATTTAGATAAAAATTTTCACGGAAACGGGTTTAAGAAGTCTAATAATGATGAGTATGCAAAATATACCTTATCTTGGATAAACGCAGTTAAAAGTAAATTAAAAGAAACTGCTAGCATTTACGTTTGTTGTGACTGGAAGAGTGCAATAGTAATAGGCGAAATTTTAGATAGAGAGTTTATTTTAAGAAACCGTATTACTTGGCAAAGAGAAAAAGGTAGGGGGGCAAAAGAAAACTGGAAAAATTCCATGGAAGATATTTTCTTTGCAACCGTTAGTGATAACTACACCTTTAATTTAGATGCCGTTAAACAAAGAAAAAAAGTTTTAGCGCCTTATCGTGAAGACGGCGTGCCTAAAGACTGGGAAGAAGTTGACGGGCAAAAGTTTAGGAACACTTGCCCATCAAACTTTTGGGATGATATTGCCGTTCCTTACTGGTCAATGGCTGAAAATACAGCCCACCCAACACAAAAACCAGAAAAACTTATTGCTAAACTAATTTTGGCTAGTTCAAATGAAAACGATTTAATTTTAGACCCTTTTTCTGGTAGTGGGACAACGGGGGTGACTGCTAAAAAACTAAACAGAAATTATATTTGTTTAGAACAAAACCCACTTTATTGTGCTTGGGCAGTTAAAAGGCTAGAAGATGCGAAAAAGGATAGTTCTATACAAGGTTATTCAAACGGCGTTTTCTGGGAAAGAAATAGTAAACCTAATGAGAATAAAATAAAGAAATAATAAAACAAAAAAATCCTTAAATGATATTTTAAGGATTTTTATTTTTTAGTTAAAAATTAAAAAATTGCGTTTAGAACTTGAAAAAAAACACAATATATTGTATACTATTATAGAAATGTTAACTTTTTAATTATTGATAACGGAGAAATTTAATGGCAAAAACAAATTATAAAGCAGAAGATATTAAAATTCTTGAAGGGTTAGATGCGGTTAGGCTTCGCCCAGGTATGTATATCGGCACAACGGGGGTTAAGGGGCTACATCATATTCTTTGGGAAATAGTTGATAACGCTGTTGACGAAGCGGCTAACGGCTTTGCTGATAAAATTGAAATTAAACTTTATAAAGATGGTAGCGCATCCGTTGAAGATAACGGGCGTGGTATTCCAACCGATATTCACGCAAAAGCAGGTGTTTCTGGTGTAGAAGTAGTATTTACGCAATTACACGCAGGGGGAAAGTTTGATGCTGAAAATTATAGTTATTCAGGGGGGCTTCACGGCGTTGGCGCATCAGTAACTAACGCGCTTTCAGAGTGGCTTAAGGTTGAAGTTTATAACGGCACCGTTTACCAAATGGACTTTCATAGTTATTTGGATAAAGAAAGTGGCAAAGTTAAGTCTGGCATCCCAACAGGTCCACTTAAAAACACAAAGGTTAAAACTAAAAAGAAAGGTACTTTCGTTCAGTTTAAGCCTGATGCAACCGTTTTTGAAACCACAACTTTTAACCCTGAAACCATTCTTAAAAGATTACGTGAATTAGCATTTTTAAATAAGGGGTTAGAAATAAAGTTCTATGATGAAAATACCGATTATTCTAGAACTTATAAGTTTGATGGCGGTATTGTTGACTTTGTTAAATATTTAAACGGCGAAAAAAGTCAACTTTATAGCGAACCACTTTATTTAAGCGCAACAAAAGATAATATATTCGTTGAAATTGCAATTCAGCACACCGATGCTTACGTGGATAGCGTTTATTCATACGTAAACAATATTCCTACAGGGGAAGGTGGCACGCATGAAACGGGCCTTAGGTCAGGTTTAACCCGTTCACTAAACGATTATGCTAGGGAAAGAAACAT
>JAZRDW010000003.1:0-2690 GCA_045660505.1 Christensenellaceae bacterium
TGGTTATCGTATCGGGCCATTTGAAATTGAAAGCGTTATTATGGAATTACCTTACGTATTAGAATGTGGGGTTTCAGCAGTCCCAGATGAAGTTCGTGGGCAAGTAGTTAAAGCAAGCATAGTTTTAACAAAAGGAACCGAACCAACCGAAGAACTAAAGAAAGAAATTCAAAAATACGTTAAGGACCACACCGCCCCATATAAATACCCAAGGGTTGTTGTGTTCCGTGATGAGTTGCCAAAGACTATAAGTGGTAAAATCCAAAGAAATAAACTATAAACTTCGTTATGCGTCGTTTCTGCTTTGTAAAAACGACTTCAATGACCAGACGGTCTATTTCATCCGTTTTTACAAGCGAGCCTAGCCTAACTTGTTTCTAATTCATTTCATATGAAAAAAACAAATTATTATTCAAAAATAAAAAAGTCAGTTTAGATATTCTAAACTGACTTTTTGTTTATATATTTTCTATTATATTTATCACTTTTTCTTTTAAGATTTCAACTGATAGGTTGTTTTCTATAACTATATAATTTGAAAGGTTAAAAGTATCGTAATTAACTTGTGAATTAACCCTTGCTAAAATTTCTTCTTCGGTTAAACTTGAACGCTTTTTAACACTTTCAACCCTTTGTTCTAACGCGCGCATAACGACTATTACTAAATCAAATTTATTTTGATATTCACACTCAAACAAAAGTGGAACTTCAACAAAAACTTTGCCCGTTAATTTTTTTGCCCTATTAATAACTTCATCTAGCACGATAGGGGTTATTAAATTTGTTAAAACCTGAAGTTTTTCTCTATCCTTAAACACAATGCTAGACAATTCTTTTCGGTCTAGTTTAGGGAAAAGAAAGCCTTTAACAGCAGTAGGAAAGTGTTTTTTTATTAATAGTTTAACCTTTCTTTTTTGGTAAAGTTCAGTTACGATTGCATCACAAGAAAGGGTTGTAAACCCCATATCTTTTATCATTGTGGTAACGGTGCTTTTGCCACTACCGATACCCCCCGTGATTGCGATTAACTTAACTTTTTCCATAATTATTTAGCGTCAAACCAAGTTTTACCACTACCTAAACTAACGGTTAGTGGAACGGCTAGTTTAACAGCCCCCTCCATTTCTTCAACAAGTATTTTTTCAACTTGTTCCTTTTCGTTTTTAAATGTGTCAACAATAAGTTCGTCGTGAATTTGCAAAATAAGTTCAGACTTAAGGTTTTCATCTTTTAATCTTTTTGCAACGCCAAGCATAGCAAGTTTAATAATATCTGCACTAGAGCCTTGCAAAGGCATATTCATAGCCACCCTTTCGCCAAACGCGCGCATATTAAAGTTAGGGGATAAAAGTTCCCTAATATACCTTTTTCTACCAAAGTGGGTGATGGCATAGCCGGTTTTTTTAGCGAAATTCACGTTATTATCCATATATTCTTTAACTTCTGGATATTCAACAAAGTAAGAATTTATATAATTTCTTGCTTGTGCAGGTTCAATTTTAAGTGTTTTTGCTAAGCCGTATTCACTAATGCCGTAAATGATACCAAAATTAACTGCTTTAGCGTTAGAACGCATTGTAGGGGTAACCTTTTCAAGTGGGGTATTAAACACTTTTGATGCCGTTGCAGAGTGAATATCTTTATTTAAGCAGAAAGCATCAATTAAACTTTGGCATTTAGAAAATGCTGCCAAAAGCCTTAACTCTATTTGTGAATAATCGGCACTAACTAAAATTCTATCATCATCTTTTGCAACGAAGAATTTGCGTATTTCCTTACCTTCATCATCACGCACAGGAATATTTTGCAAGTTTGGTTCTTTGCTTGATAATCTACCCGTAGCCGTAACCGTTTGGTTAAATGAAGTATGCACCAAGCCCGTTGTTTTGTCTATTAACGGCTTAAACCCTTCAATATAGGTTGATTGAATTTTTTGTAGTTGGCGATATTTTAATATTTTAGGGATAATAGGGTGTGTATTTTCTAAACTTTCTAAAATTTCGGCTTGTGTTGAATAGCCGTGTTTGGTCTTTTTGCCCTTACCTAGTTTTAACTTATCAAACAAAACTTCGCCAAGTTGTTTTGGGGAATTAATGTTAAGGGTAGGTTGGTCACAAAGCAAGCGAATTTCTTGCTCTAATTCTTCTAAAAGCACCCTATATTTTTCACTTGCTTGGTTAAGAGAGTTAACTTCCACCTTAAAGCCTGCTTGTTCCATATCAAAAAGAACGTCAGCAAGTGGTAATTCAATATCATAATAAAGTTTTTCAACCTGTTGTTCTTTAAGTTTTTCACTTAAAATATTATATAGGTTAAACAACGCATAACTAGGTGTGTTGCTAGGCAAATTATATTCGGTGAAAAGCAGTTCAAGGCTATCGGTTTTCCCTGTAAAATCCGCCAAATATTTCATTATAGAAATATCTTCAGTTGGGCAGGTAAGGGTTATGTTTGCCGTGTCAAAAAGATAATGTTTTAAGTCCTTTCTGCTAAAAACTATAAGCCTATTTTTGCCCAAAAACAACGGCTTAAAGGCTTGTAATATTTGTGATAAATCAAAGCCTTCATCAAACAACGTTTGCCTTATAGCAAAGTGATATTCGGCTTTCCGGTTAGATATAAAAGCACCATTGTCGCCTATAACAACTGAAAGCAATTCTTCTTTTAAAAGGCTATCAATGATAGAAAGA
>JAZRDW010000004.1:0-4613 GCA_045660505.1 Christensenellaceae bacterium
TAAAAGAAATAATTTAATAAACTTTAAAGATGCTAAAATGGGGACCGTTGAAGTGGTTTCCCCTGCTTTTAGCACGCTTTTTTCTAAGGCTGAACACTCTGCTATTTTTGAAGTTTATGACCCTAAATTATATGATGATGAAGATGAAGAAGAATTAAGTAAAGATAAGCGTTTAACTAAAGAAGAATATATTGCTAGATATGATAGTAAGGTTAAAAAGAATAAGCAAGTGCTTATTTACAACGCCTTTGTTAACCCTATTAAAGCATTAAATAATATAGGCAAAAAAGCAAGAACTGCCATTGAAGAAACGGGTGTTAACATTGCGTATATGGCGTGTGGGTTTATTAACTGGACGGAAAGTGATAACCCACTTCAAATTTTAAGGGCGCCTATTTTGTTAGCCCCTATTTCTATTGAAAACGATTCGGCTATTGACCCTTACCATATTAAAATAACCGATAGCGATATTATTGTTAACCCTACTTTTTCATTTAAACTTAAAAATGATTTTGGTATTGAATTACCTGATTATGATGAAGAAAATATTGATGAATATTTATTAAAAATTGAAGAACTTATTTCTAAACTTAAATGGACTATTACCAAAGAGTGCAAAATAGGTATCTTTTCATTTTTAAAAATCAATATGCATAAAGACTTAAAAGAAAATGCACCTAAAATATTAAAAAATAAGGGTGTGCGCTCTCTACTTGGCGAAGAAAATATTAACTTTGCTACTGATGAAAGCACTTCTAATAAGCCTAAACAATTATATAACGTTGTTGATGCTGATTCAAGCCAAACCGAAGCCATTGAAATGGCAAAAAGTGGAAAATCTTTCGTGTTGCAAGGTCCTCCTGGAACGGGCAAAAGCCAAACTATTACTAACATTATTGCAGAGTGTTTAGCAGGTGGAAAAAAAGTTTTATTCGTTTCTGAAAAACTTGCTGCGCTTTCAGTTGTTTACGATAAACTTAAAAAAGCAGGTTTAGAAGAATTTTGCTTAGAACTACATAGCCATAAGGCTAATAAAAAGGACGTTATTAACGAACTTTGCCACACCTTAAAAAAACAAAAAAGTGTACTTTCTGACCGTGCGCAAAAGGAAATTGATTGTAAAATTAACGCGCAAAAAGACCTTGATGATTATGCTTTAGAAGTGCATAAAGAACGAGCAAACATTAACAAATCACTCTATCAGTTATACGAAGAAGTTTCTGCTTGCAGAAACGCCCCTACTTTAGAGTTTGTTATTAAAGATATTAACCTTAAAGGCGAAGAATATATTAATGAGTTTGAAAGCGCCCTAAGTCGCTATATGGAATTTACTTCTTCTGTTGGTGAAGATTATTATAAAAATGCTTTTTACGGGTATGCTGACACAGATTATTCATACCAAAATTCAATAGGGCTTAAAGATGACTTAACTAAAAGCATTGTATTTTGCCAAGGCGTAAGAGAATTACTTAATAAAACTAATGAAAAATATTCTATTAACGCTAAAAACATTACGCAAACTTATTCGGTAAAAGAATTTTTCAACTTTATTAAGTCAACTAAATTCATTACCCCTAGCCTATTTAACTTTTCTTCACTACCAAACATTATGAGGAAAGTTAAAGAAATGCAAAGCGTGGCCAACGAAATTTTAACTAAAAAGAAAATTATTGACGGCGTGTTTGATGAAGATATTTATAATCTTGATGGACGGACTACGTATAAAAAGTTATCTAAGCAATTTAATAATATTTTCACTAGAATATTTAGTTCTGAATATATTGCCATTGCAAAAGAATTAAAACTTTGCAATAAAACGGGCAAAAGGGTTAAATATAATACTGCCCTTTCTATGATGGACACTTTAAGAATTTATCAACAAAAGCAAGTTGAATTTTCTGCTTTAGAAAAAGAACTTAAAGATAAACTTAGTGATGAATATGATGGCGTTAACACTAATTTTGCACAATTGATTTTAGAAATTGACGCCCTTATGAAATTGTCTTTTAAGGATTTAGCATATCTTAAGACCTTTAGCAACCAAAAGTTTATTGATAGCCAAAAAGATTTTGAATATATTTCTAATTGCTTTGATAACCTATTTAATGATTTTGAACAGGTTAAAGATAGAATTGAAAGTAAATTTTCTTTTGATGGGTATTCAGTTGTTAGCGTTAAAATTGAAAATTTATTAAATAAGTTTACTGCTATAATTGAAAACTTTGATAAGTTAGATAACTGGTGCGAATTTATTAAATTATTGAACAAACTAAAAGACCTAGACTTAAGGGAATATATTGATAAAACTATCAATCAAAAAATTCAACCTAAAAACATTTTGTTAACATATAAAAAGGCCTTCTATTCACAATGGATTGATTTGGTTTTACACCAGTCCCCTACCCTTATTAGATTATCACGCATACCACACGACGAAACTGTTAATCTATTCAAAACTAAAGATAAACTTAACTTTGAAATTAATAAGGCTAAAATTAAAGCAAAACTTTCTGCTTTAAGGCCAAGTTTAGATATGGTTGCACAAGGGAGCGCAATTTCTATTTTGTTAAGAGAAGGCGAAAAGAAACGCAAACAAAAAGCCATTAGGCCACTATTAGAAGAAATAGGCGAACTTGCGCAAACATTAAAACCTTGTTTCTTAATGTCCCCTTTAAGCGTTAGCACCTTTCTTAATTCAGATATTACTTTTGACGTGGTTATTTTTGACGAAGCATCACAAATCTTCCCGCAAGATGCTATCGGCGCAATTTATAGGGGTAAACAACTCATTGTCGTTGGCGATTCTAAACAAATGCCACCTAGCAACTTCTTTAATAGTTCTTCCGTTCAAGAAGATAGTGATGATGAAGTTGAAGATATTGCTGACTTTGAATCTATTTTAGATATTTGTTCAACTTCTTTCCCACAAAAACGCCTAAAATGGCATTATAGAAGTAGATTTGAACCACTTATTTCTTTCTCAAATAAGAATTTCTATGATGATGATTTAGTCACCTTCCCTTCTTCTATGCAAGATACCAAAGGAATAGGCGTTGACTATTACCACGTTGACGGTACTTTTGATAGGCAAACTAAAACCAATATTGTTGAAGCACAAAAGGTTGTTGACCTTGTGTTTGAACATATTCAAAAATACCCTGATAGAAGTCTTGGCGTTGTGGCGTTTAGCATTTCACAACAAAACTTAATTGATAAACTTCTAGCAAAAAGAAGAAAGTTAGACCCTTCTAAAGAAGTTTTCTTTAAGGCTGATAAAGAAGAACCTTTTTTTGTTAAAAACTTGGAAACGGTGCAAGGTGATGAAAGGGATACCATAATCTTTAGCGTTGCTTACGGTATTGACCCACAAGGGCGTTTACTTCTTAACTTTGGCCCTATTAACCGTGATGGTGGCGAACGCAGACTTAACGTTGCCGTCACCCGTGCTAAATATAATATTCAACTTGTTTCTTCTATGCACTATACCGATATTGATTTAACAAGAACTCACTCTGTTGGCGCTAGATTGTTAAGGGAATACCTTGACTATGCTGAAAATGGTTTAGTTGCATTAAAACGCACTAGCCTAGTTAACGCTTTTGAACAAAAAGATTGTGAATTTGAGAACGAAGTTAAAGACTTCCTTCTTTGTAATGGCTTTGAAGTTGATAGCCAAGTGGGTTCATCTTCTTGCAAAATTGACTTGGCTGTTAAAGAACGCAATTCTTCTAACTATTTGGTGGCTATTGAATGTGACGGCGATACTTATAACTCATCAAAAAGCGTGCGTGATAGGGATAGATTACGCCAAGAAATTTTAGAACGCATGGGTTGGAATTATTACCGAATTTGGTCAACCGACTGGTTTAGAAATAAAACTCTAGAAAAAGATAGATTATTAAAGTTTGTTAAAAAAACTTTACAATCTTCTAACAGAAAATTCAAAAACGAAAGCAGTTTAAATGATATTTCTTTTGAAGAAACGGCTAAATCTAACCATTTTGAATTCCCTAAATATCAAATGGCTGATGAATATAAGTTGACTGAAAAATTATCTTTTGACAAACCAAAAATTATAAGTGCTATAGTTGATTTAGAATCCCCTATTTCTGAAGAATGGCTATTGAAACGCCTTTCTTTCCTATTCGGTAGGGAAAAAGTCACTAGCGCTGTTCGTGATGAATTTAACTATATTATTAGGCATAGTTCTTCTTATAAGTTTATTCGTAAAAACGGGTTCTTCTATTCAATGGATAAAGATATTCCTATGCTTAGAGTTCCTGAAGAAAACGCAACTACTATTAGAGAAGTTAAAAATATTGCTATGGAAGAATTAGCACTTGGCATGAAGGAAATTCTCAAACAAAATATCAGCGTTGAAAAGAGTGGTTTGTTCCGCTTACTTGTTAACCAACTTGGCTTTGTCCGTATGGGTGATGCTACGCTAGACTATTTAGAAGATGCTTTAACCTTAATCGCAAAAGAAATAGAATTTAATGGGGATACAATTTCACTAAGATAAAAACAAACTTAAAAGTTTTTTACTAATAAAAAGAGTTTTGAACTCATTTCTTAATTTTTTATTGTTTTTTTCGTAAAAATGCTAAAATTCA
>JAZRDW010000005.1:0-2010 GCA_045660505.1 Christensenellaceae bacterium
GTAGCGCCACCCATACAAGCAATTCTTGAAACACACTCAGTCCAAGTATCTAAATCGTTTTGAGTATAACCAACAACGGTTGGTTTACCAGTAGTTCCACTTGATGCGTGAATTCTAACTAACTTATCCTTAGGAACTGCAAATAACCCGAAAGGATAGTTATCACGCATATCTTGTTTAGTTACAAAAGGTAATTTTTGCAAATCTTGTAAAGACTTAATATCTTCAGGTTTAACGCCAACTGCGTCCATTTTAGCCCTATAGGCAGGCACGTTTTCGTATACCCTATTAACTGTTTCAATAAGCCTTTCTAATTGAATTTTTTCTATCTCTTCTCTTGGTAAGGTTTCTTCTTTAGACCAAATCATACCCTTCTCCCAAATTAATATTTTTTTATTTTACTTTATTTTTTATAACTTAATTTTTTTGAAATGCTTTTTCAATAACTTCACTATTTGGTGCTTTGGTGAATAAACTTACAACAAAAGTGATAACTAACGAATAAATCATACAAATTACACCGATTAGTGGGGATAAACTTATACCACTTTGAATTGCTTGACCAAAGGTACAATTCCAAGAAAGTTTATCATAACCAAGTATAATTATTAGGGCAAGCGTTAGAACAAGTGTGCCTATCATTGATGCCCAAACTGCAGGTTTAGTAACTTTTTTCCATAATAAACCTAAAACGTAAGGCCCTATAAAACACCCCGCAAGCGTACCCCAACTAATACCCATCATATATGCTATAGCGGCAATATTAAAGAAGTTATTAAGAATTGCTAAAACTACAGAAATCACAATAAAAATTATGCATAAAACACGCATTAAGGTATTAACTTGTTTATCACTAGCATCTTTTTTTACGTTGCCCTTATAAAGGTCAACGGCAATAACTGAAGCACTTGCCAAAGAAACTGAAGATAACGTTGACATACTTGCAGATAAAATTAAAACGGCAATTAAACCTAATAAACCGGCTGGAATAACCATAATTAACATATTTGGTATTGCATTATCAGTTCCAAAAGATGAACCTAATTCACTTTGGAATAAACCACTTAACCCACCAACAAAGTAAGCGCCAAAGCCGATAATTAAAGCGAAAAGCGTACTTACAATTGTTCCTTGCATAATGGCTTTATCATCACGGATTGAGTGATATTTATGCAAGGTTTGTGGCAATGCCCAAACACCAAAAGAAGTTAGTAAAATTAGTGATATAAGCGAAGTTGTATTACCATATAACCAGTGATTAGAATTATCGTTGGTGGTAAACCAGTTTAATGAAGATAAATCCCAACTAACCTTTTCGCTATTCATAAAGAATATAACCATTAAGACAATGCCTATTAGCATAATAATACCTTGAATAAAATCAGATAAAGCAGTTGCAAAATAGCCACCGAAAAATAGATAAAGTGCTGTTATTGCTGCTAAAATAATCATTATTACCCAGCCTGGTATACCAAAAACCGTTTCAAATAGGTTGCTTAAGCCAGAATAAACTGATGCAGAATATGGAATTAAGAATACAAAAACGATTATTGCAGAAAAAATTTGTAGGCCCTTGCTATCATACCTTTTTTCAAAAAATTCAGGCATAGTTTTTGAATTAAGATTATGTGACATTACCTTTGTTCTTTTTGCTAAAACAAGCCATGCAACAAGTGAACCCAAAATAGCATTACCTATACCTATCCAAACGGCAGCAAGTTGATATTGTGCACCAAACTTACCTGCGTACCCTATAAAAATGACGGCTGAAAAATAGGTTGTTCCATAAGCAAACGCACTCATCCAACCATTAAGCCCATCTTTACCTGCAAACAAGAAATCATTAACAGTTTTTGAACGGTTTCTAGTATAGATAGCAATAACTATCATACCAACAACATAAAGCGCCAAAATAATATAATCAAAAACCATAAAAAGTTCTCCTTAAAAATCGTAAAAAGTTAGTTGGTAAATAAAACAAGAATTCCTTTATTTACACTAACAAATAAC
>JAZRDW010000006.1:0-2185 GCA_045660505.1 Christensenellaceae bacterium
ATCCAGTTTATTTTGCGTGACTTAAAATATCAAAAATCATTAGTAAATCACTATCAAAACAATGTTTTATTTTTTGGCGAAAATGCAAATATAAATAGAGAATTTTATGTTAAATGTGGTCAATGTGGTCAAAATTGGCAAAAAAAATTATAAAAAAGCGGTAATTTTTTTAAAAAAATGGTTGACAGTGGTCAAAAATTGTGTTAGAATAGCATTACGAATTTACAAAGGGGGTATACTTTAAAATGGCTGGTAAGAATTATTCTCATCAACTAGATGCGAAAAATCGTATGAGAATTCCTGCGAAGTTGCGTGAAGAGTTAGGCGAAAATTATTCTATCACCATTGGAACAGGCGGTTGCTTATACGTTTATACCGAAGAGCAAATGGCTGAAGTAAAGAAAACCCTTGCTAACGTAAATGCTTATAGGGACAAGCACTTAAAGGCTGCTAGATATATATTGTATAATACCTGGCAAGCAGAAGAAGATAATCAAGGCAGAATTCTTTTGCCAGAAAATTTAAGAAAGTATGCCAAAATCCAAAAGAACATTTTAGTTTTCCAAGGTCCTAACTGCATTGAAATTTGGGCAGAAGAAGTTTGGAACGAATATTTTAGTGACGTTAACTTTGATGAACTTGCTGACGCACTTGATGCTCTAAAGGCTTAATGGTATGGCGGAACTAAAACATATATCAGTTATGTTTAATGAGTGCATGGATGCGCTTAACATTAAAGATAACGGCATTTATTTTGATGGAACACTCGGTGGGGGCGGTCATTCTTACGGAATATTAGAAAGGTCAGCACCTAACGGACAACTTGTTGCAACTGATTTAGATGATTATGCAATAGGGCGTGCAACTGAAAGGTTAAGTGAATTTAACGGAAGGTTTAGGTTGGTTAAAAACAACTTTAAGAACTTTTTAGATATAAAAGAAGATTTAGGAATTGACGCTTTTGACGGAATTTTATTAGATTTGGGCGTTTCAAGTTTCCAACTTGATGATAGAGAGCGTGGATTTTCTTACATGGCAACAGACGTTGAACTTGATATGCGTATGGGGAAAGATAACCCATTAACAGCAAAAAAAGTAGTCAACGAATATTCTGAACAAGACCTTAAGAGAATACTTACAGAGTACGGCGAAGAAAGGTTTGCATCTTCAATAGCAAGAAACGTTATTGAACAAAGAAAAATTAAGCAAATTGAAACGACGGGCGACCTAATTAGAATAATTGAAAAAAGTATTCCTAAAAAGTTTCAACAAGACGGGCATCCAGCCAAAAGAACTTTTCAAGCAATAAGAATTGAAGTAAACGGCGAACTTGACGGCTTAAAAGAAACCGTTATAAATATGGCAAGGTCGCTAAAAAAGGGTGGAAGAATTGCTATTTTAACCTTTCACTCATTAGAAGACAGATTAGTTAAAAACGCATTTAAGGAACTTGAGTGCGATTGTATATGTGATAAAAGTTTACCAGTATGCGTATGTGGTAAGAAAAGGGAAGTTAAAATCTTAACAAAACATCCTATTATCGCAAGTGAAAGTGAATTAAACACAAATAGTAGAGCAAAAAGCGCAAAATTGCGCATAGCAGAAAAAGTATAGAAAGGAGAAAGTGTATGGTAACAACAAGAAGAGCAAGTGCGAATATCAATTCTACTTACGAACCAGCCGTTGGTGGCGTTAGTGTTTTAGAAAAATCTGTTTCTTATGCAGAATATACTGCTGAAACAACAGATACCTGTTCTGAAGAAAATGCGTTAAGAATGAGAAATAATCTTAACAAACTTTTGAACTATGACAGATTTTCAGAAACCGTTGTTGATGAAGTTGCTTGTCCTGTTGAAACGCAAGTTGAAACAAACCAAATAACAACTAATATTCTTAATGATGAAGATATTAGGCCAACTTCTACAACCATGCAATTCGGTGATGATATTGATGGCATTACTAGAGAGATGAACCTTGCTTTTGAAGGGGAAAAGGAAGAACAAGGCTATCACCTAAATAAAAAGGGCAAAATTGTTGTTCTATTATATTCATTAGTTGTTGCCGTTATTTTAGCGCTTATCGTTATCAATACTGGCGTTTTAGCATCACTAACAAACACAAGCACGGCTAAAGCAGAAGAACTTTCTTCTACAATGGCTAAATATGATACCTTAAAGGGTGAACT
>JAZRDW010000007.1:0-1621 GCA_045660505.1 Christensenellaceae bacterium
ATATTATATAATATAATAGGGGCAAATGCAAGCGATTTTATAAATTACACAAAATTTTAAGGTTTTATTATGACTTGTTCTTATGCAAAGGAATTTTCAACTGCCGGTTTTACCGATATTGAAAATGCATTTATTTGTGAATATTTACCCGTTTCTTCGGGCGACGCCGTTAAGGTTTACCTTTACGGGCTTTTCCTTTGCCAAAACCCTAAACTTGACCAGTCTATTAGTGAAATTGCTAGCACGCTTAATATGAGTGAACAAGAAATTTTAAATTGTTTTGAATACTGGGAAGATTTTGGGCTTATTCAAATTTTATCTAAAGACCCTTACACCGTTCAATATCAACCTATACATACTTCTATTAGTGGTAAACCAAAGAAAATTAAGGCTGAAAAATATACTGAATTTTCAAAAAGTATTCAAGCAATTTTACCTGATAGAATGATTTCAACTAACGAATATACCGAATACTTTTCTATTATGGAAACTTATTCTATTAAACCTGATGCAATGCTTATGATTGTTAAGTATTGCGCCGTTAGAAAAGGTACGGATATAGGCTATCGCTACATTTCTAAAGTAGCAAAAGATTTTGGTAGCCGTGGTTTAAATACCGTAGAAAAGGTGGAAAAAGAACTTTCTTCTTATACCCTACGCACGGGCTTTATTGAACGCATATTAAAATCAATGGGGCTTCGCCGTCAACCTGAAATTGAAGATATAACCTATCTAAACAAGTGGACAAACGAACTTAATTTTGAAGAAGAAAACATTGTTTTTGCCGCTAGCAAACTTAAAAAAGGCAGTATGGCTAAGTTAGATGAATTTTTAATGGAACTTTATTCTATGAAAAGTTTTTCTAAGAGTGAAATTGCCCTATTTATGGATAGAAAGAAAGAAGTTTATGATTTAACTATTAAAATTAACAAAGCGCTTTCTGTTTACGTTGAAGTTATTGATACGGTTGTTGATAATTATACTAATAAGTGGCTAAGTTACGGTTTTGATGAACAAACACTTTTATTCATTGCAAACCATTGTTTTAAAACTGAAAAGAACACCTTGCGTGATATGGATGAACTTTTAGAACAATTACGCAATAAAGGATTTATTGACCTATCAAGTATTAACGATTACTTTACCCAAATACATAAAGATAATGAGTTTTTATCAAAAATGCTTATTACTGCTGGCGTAAATAGACGACCTACACCTTGGGATAGAGAAAACCTTGCTATGTGGCATAGTTGGAATTTTGATGATGAAATGATTTTGAAAGCCGCTTCCCTATCTGCAGGTAAATCACAACCAACGGCGTATATGAATGGTATTTTAAGCAATTGGAAAAATAACCAAGTGTTTACCGTTAACGATATTGATAAAACTGAAAATTCTTCTTCATATCAATCACAAGAAGAATATAACCGTGAATATGCAAACCGTAGAACTAAGGCTGTTTCTAAAGCGCAAAAGAATTTGGAAAAAGCAATGGCTATTGATGGATTTATGGCTCTTTACGGCAAACTTAACGGCATGGAAAAAGACTTGGCTTTTGCTGAGATTTCTGGCAATAAAGATGCTTTAATTGAAATTGAAAATAAGCAAAAAGATATTACCG
>JAZRDW010000008.1:0-2153 GCA_045660505.1 Christensenellaceae bacterium
TTGTTTCAAATTCAATAATAGGTTGCCAAGAAGTGTTCATAATAACTTTAGAAAATCGAACTGACCCCGTGATAAAAGTATAATCATAATCAACGTAAAATTTATTTTTAATTTTACCTAAAACAATCCCGCAAACTAAAAATGATATTGAAGGTAAAAGAATAAAAATTAAATCAATTATAATTGAACTAAATTTATAACCAACAATTAAAAATAAAACCCAAACGCCAAGTAACACGAATGATAATATTGATAAAATATTAAAAATTACGTATTTAGTTTTTGCTGAACCTTTATTTTGAATATCAGCACATTCTTCATAAAAAATTTCTTGCATAAATTCACCTTTGGTATATTTTAACACACTAAGTAAAAAATAACAATTATTTTAATTTAAAAATTGTAACGCCGTTTTCCCCTTCGCCATACTTACCACGCCTAAATTCTTTAACGTTTTTGTCATTTTTAAGATATGAACGAATTTCCTTTAGTAAAATACCTTCGCCAACACCATGAATAACTTTAAGTTCTTCTAGGTTGTGCATAATACCTTGGTCAATAAAATTAGTAAGTTCTTCTATTGCTTCAAGTGACGTTTTACCAACAACATTAAGTTCAGTTTTTGGCAAATCACCCGTAGTTTTTTTACTAACCAAAACTTTATTATCCTTTTTTATTTCTTCGGCATTGAAAATATCTTTAAGTTTAACAATAGTTTTAATATCCCCTATTAAAACTTCAACTTCACCCTTGTTTTTATTAAAAGAAACAATTTTTGCATACGCATTAATTGATTTGACAAATACTTTGTTCCCTTCTTTAATTTGGTCAATGGTTGGTTTAACAAGTTCAAAAGGTCTATCATCATTATCAACGCTTAAATATCTGCTATTTTTTAAGCGATTTTTAAGTTCGCTAGCCCTGAAAACTTCCTTACTTTCCAAACCAACAGTTTTAAGTATTTTTTTAAGTTCATCTATAATTTCTTCGGCTTCAATAAGTTTATCTGCAACGATTCGCTTAGTTTCTTGCTTAGCCGTTGAATAAATTTTTTCCCTTTCTTTTATAAGTTTTTCTTTTTCTAACTTAATATTATCTAATTCAACTTGCTTTTCACTTTTAATCTTTTCAAGTTCATTAGATAAGTATTCGGCTTGTCGTCTACTTTCTTCAGCCTTTTTCAAAACCTTTTCAAAAGAAACTTTTTTATCTGAAAGTTGAACTAAAGCATTATTAATCACTTCAATATCTAGCCCTAAAGTTTTTGCAATATCAAGTGCGTTAGAACTACCAGGGATACCTATGTTTAACTTATAAATAGGCCTAAGTGATTTAGCATCAAATTCCATTGATGCGTTTTCAATTTTATTGCTTTCTAGTGCAAATTCTTTTAAGCGTGAATAGTGTGTGGTTATAATACCAAAGCAATTTTTATCTAACAATTTTTCAATTATTGCTAAGGATAAAGCACTACCTTCATCAGGGTCAGTACCAGCGCCAATTTCATCAATTAAAACTAAACTTTTGTTATCAACGTCATTAATAATTTCAATAATATTTTTAATATGGGAAGAAAATGTGGATAAACTTTGTTCAATGCTTTGTTCATCACCTATATCGCAATAAATATTATTAAATACTGAAATTTCACTTTCATCATCAGCAGGGATAAATAAACCACTCATTGCCATAGCGGTTAATAACCCCGTTAACTTTAAGGTAACGGTTTTGCCACCGGTATTTGGTCCAGTTATAAGTAAAAAATTATAGTTCTTACCTAAACTAACTGAAACTGGCACAACTTTTTCTTTATTAATTAAAGGGTGCCTACCCCTTTTTATATTAACAATACCATTATCGTTTAACAATGGATAAGAACATTTATTCTTAAAAGAATATTCAGCACGGGCAAAATAACCATCAATTACTTGTAAGTTTTCAGCATTAAACCTAAGCATATCAGCAATTAATGCTACTTTTGAAGATAGTTCTGCTAAAATCCTATGAATTTCTTCGGCCTCATCAAAAAGTGCGCGCTTTAGGTCGTTATTAAGTTCCATGACGTGTTCAGGTTCAATAAACACCGTTGCGCCTGATTGTGACTGGTCGTGAATAAACCCTTTAACAAAACTTCTATATTCACTTTTAACGGG
>JAZRDW010000009.1:0-1604 GCA_045660505.1 Christensenellaceae bacterium
GTGTTGTTTTTTATATAACTATCAAGCGCAATAAAAGAAGTGTAAGGAATTTCGCCACCTTTTTCACCAACACTACCAACTATATGCCAGTAGCCTAGTTCTTGATATTCTGATGCAGTAGGTTCAAAAACTGTACAATAATCTGCAGTTCCACCTAAAAATGCACTAGTCATAAGGTTAAACTGAACGTCAAAATTAAGGTTAAAATCTACGCCGTTGTTTAAGCCTAGTTGGTTTAAAATATATTCAAAAGTCATTGCTGGAACGCCACCTTTTCTGCCTGCTAAAATTTCTTTTCCTGCAAGATTATTCCAGTCAAAATTAGGTTCAGATTTTCTAGAAACTAAAAAAGAACCGTCTTTTTGAGTTAATTGGCCAAATACTTTAGGTAAGTCGGCTTTGCCTTGATTGTATACGTAGATAACCGTTTCCGGCCCCATTAAAGCAATATCTGCGCTATTAGATAAAAGGGCAGTCATTGAGTTGTCTGCGCCACCACCATTAGTTAGTTCAATTTTAATGTTTTCTTCTTCAAAATAACCATTTTCAATTGCTAAATAAAGCGGGGCATAGAAAACGGAGTGGGTAACTTCGTTAAGCCTAATAGTGTTGCTATCACTTTTTTTGCACCCTGAAAAAGGGAAAATAATAAGCATAAGTGTTAAAAAAAGAGTAATTAATTTTTTCATTTTTTTATTTCCTTTAATTATTTTATAATTTATTCTATGTTTTTTCTTTTATATTTGACAATGTCTAAGATAACATTTGACTTTAATATTTTTTTAAAGTATAATAAAAAAGTATTTGTTCTTAAAAGGAGAAAGCCTTATGGATATGGCAAAAACTTATAATCCTTCAGAATTTGAAAAGGATATATATGAAGAATGGGAATCAAACGGGTATTTTAAGGCAGAAGTAGATGCTAATAAACTTCCGTTTACAATCGTTATCCCACCACCAAATATTACCGGTCAATTACACATGGGTCACGCATTAGATGAAACTTTGCAAGATACACTTATTAGGTTTAAGCGTATGCAAGGTTATAGCGCATTATGGTTACCAGGTACTGACCACGCATCTATCGCTACTGAAGTTAAAATCGTTGAACAGATGGCTAAAGAAGGTATTACTAAAAATGATATCGGCCGTGAGGGGTTTTTAGAAAGAGCATGGGCTTGGAAGGAAAAATATGGTGGAAGAATTATTGAACAATTAAAAACACTTGGTTCTTCTTGTGACTGGTCACGCTTAGCGTTTACAATGGATGAAAAATGTTCACGCGCAGTAAAGGAAGTTTTTGTTAATTTATATAACAAGCGCTTGATTTATCGTGGGGATAGAATTATTAACTGGTGCCCAGAATGTAAAACAGCACTTTCTGATGCAGAAGTTGAATACGTTGAAGAAGATAGCAACCTTTGGTATATTAAATATCCTGTAAAAGATAGTGATGAATTTGTTATCGTTGCTACTTCTAGGCCTGAAACAATGTTAGGGGATACTGCCGTTGCAGTTAATCCAAAAGATAAGCGTTATAAACATTTACAAGGTAAAACGCTTATTTTACCTATTGTTAATAAGGAAATTCCTATTGTTTATGA
>JAZRDW010000010.1:0-25952 GCA_045660505.1 Christensenellaceae bacterium
GTAGTCTTTTTCAAACAGGTCGTCTTCACAGAAGTTTGGTTGGCAGTTCAGGCAGTTGTATCCTGCATCGTGCATTTCTTCTGGTAGGAAGTATTCACTGCATTCTTCGCACTGTCTAAAACATTCATCGCGACATTCCATGATTGCGATTGATACGTCAGCCAGGAATATTTTTTTATTTTCTACCTGCTTGGCCGATATCATATCGTGTATGTATGTAATGAACTTTTCTAGTTCGTATTTGTCTGGGTTATGCCCGATTGCATCAGCGATTTCATTTCTGATAATATCTGTAATAGTCATTTTTAGTCCTTTTTGCTTTGTTATACACCCATAGTATATAGTATTAAATTACTAATGTCAAGTACAAAAATAAAAATAATTTTCCTTGATATTCCAATAGATACATAATACAATACCATATACCTACTTGTATATCAGTCATAACCCACAGTTCCCCCATCCTTCCTGTGGGTTTTTATATTTAATAAGTGATAATTTCATAAATGTGTGATAATAAGTGATAAATTTCTGGTGGATTGCTTTATATATGCAGAATAACTGGGCTTTTTAGTAGTCCAGTATTCTGTTTTAACGGTAGGCACGTCTGCCTGATGTATTAGTCTGTAATCTTGATGCGATTAAAGACAATTCCTAACCAATGGTTGATTGTTGGGTCTATGCCGTCTAATCCCCATGTGCGTTCAATCTTTCCGCCTATACCGGTCTTAAACCCTAAATCAATCGATTCTATATCTGTTTCTGCCCCTGTGGACTTGATAACTGGCTTTGCAATCTGTTTTACCAGTGTTGGGATGAGTTTGTTGGCTTGGTTATATACTGTGCCTGCTGCCCAACCTGTTGGGTTCTTTGTTGCATAATTCAATCTATTATCTACCAATTCGCCAATTAACGGTACTGAACCCACTGTTTCCAGTATTTCTACCTGTCCGCCATGTAATGCGCTCATAAATACACGCATCGGGGCTTCAAGTACGCCTAACGAGTTTAATTTCAACCAGTAGCCACCAATACCGATGCTGTCGTATGGTTTGTTAGGATTATACTTTCCGCCCTTGTATGGCTCTTCATAGTCACAGAATGCACCGGCTATCAATGCTAACATTGCCAACCCGATAAAGTGTGCTGTATCTGCTGCATCTTGGAACGATATTTCCTTGCCAACTATTTTCTTGTACAGTGTCACGCCTGCGCCAAATGGAGAACGTAAGCCCGATGCAATTATATTTGCTGGCGTTTTGATAAACGGTGCTATCAGTGTACCCAATTGCAGTTCATAGCCGCCCACAGATAAACTATTCAGCCCATCACGCATCTTATTCAATGCGCCTGCCAGTTTCCCATTCTGGGTAAATGTAGCAAATGCTGACATTGTGACTATTTCTGCACGTTTTGCGTATAATGGATTTTCTTTGCCGTTGATTTTCTTTGGCTGTGTTGATGTGTACTGCTTGAATAGTTCTTTTGCTTTATTCACATCGCCATTCGCATCACGACTTGCCATACGTGCAGCAATATCTAAATACGTTGGGATTCTAAACCAGTTATCTTCGGCTGCCAATGCTCTCATAGGTGCATCGTATATTTTCTGCCAACCTTTCGCATCTGGGTCAAGTGGCTTATACTTTTCCCCATGGACTAAGGTTGGGTCTGTTGGCGTTATCATTGATGTCAAGTTCATGAACGTTGCATCATATACCGCCTTGATACGTGCTTTTTCTGCATCTATGTCCGCCTGTGGCACGATGTTTTTACCATAATGTGCTGCAATAGCCGGTCTTAACATTGCCTGTTCTGCGGTATTTGAGAATATGTTAGTCACGTGTGTTGAAATGCCTGACAACATAGCACGTGGTGCGTATGAATTGATTGCTCCACTTAAAACTGTCTGTCTTGGGTCTGCAGAGTGTACCAATTCCGACCATTCACGCATTTTCTTTGCTGCTGCACTGGCTGTGGCAGGGTTCTTTGAGTTCAAGTCCTGTGATGCTTTTTCTGCCTGCGGGGCTAATGCCAATAACTTGCCTTGCATTTTGGTGTCTGGCTCTGCTTTGGCAATATCTCTGCGTACCAATCTCTTGGCATATTCTACAAATGCTTCACGTGTCTTGCCCGACTGTGTTAAATCTAACTGGTTCAGAATCGTTGTATCTTCTTCGCCTGCGAACTTTACACTTGCTTCGGCCACCAATGCTTTCAATGCCTGTTCTCTGCTCATAGAACCGTTGTCAACTGCATCAGCATACTTTGCACACAGTGCTTCAACGTCATTATTGAACTTTGTAATTGAATCTGCACCACGTCCTGCGTACTTATATGCTGCCGATTCGGTCATTGCAGCGGTCAATCTGCGGTATCCGTCCAAATATGTCTGGTATGAACCGTCTTGTGCGTGCAATCCTAAGGTTGTACCTGCTTCTGAACGTGTCATAGCGATATTATGCATATATCTGAATCCTAAATCGCTTTTAGAATCAACCTTATCAAACTCCATTACTGCTAAAATAAGCGTTTCTAGGTCGATTCCTGTGTCATTTAAGGCAGGTTTACCCATTAAAGCGACTTCACGTGCGTGTTCTGCGTTCTTTTTGACGTATTCACGTGCTTTTTTAATCATTTCATCACGCTGATGACGTTTGCCCTGTTTGAACCAACCTTTATCTTCTGGCAGTTTTTCCACCGTCAACCCTGAAACATCATCATATTTGGTGTATTCTGCGTTGATTCCTGCTCTGGTTTCGGTTGGCAATTCATCTACTGCGGATTCATACAGTGCTTTATCTGCATCCGTTTGGTCTTTTATCGCTTTATTTATCTGCTCTGTGCGTTCTTTTATTACCTGTGGGGTACTTGGTACTGTTTCGCCCGATTCGCTTACAGGATTGCTTGCCTGCTCACGTGCAGGGGATGTTGGCAGGGCAGGTAATGTGATATTTCCATACCATACGTTGAAGAAATCCATTGCTGCCTTGTCCAGTATAGGATAAACAACCTTGCCGTTCTTATCACGATAGCCGATATTCAGTAATGATTTATACTTTTCTGGTATCCAGTTCAAGTATCCTGTGATTGGCAGTGTTGCACCGTCTGGAACGTTTGCTAACCCTGTGATGATTGCTTCGTTCATAGATGCCCAGTTTTCCTGTTGTTCACGTGTCAATGTGTCCTGATTCGCATTTATGCCCAGTATATCAAACAATCTCTGTGTTTCGTCTAACCACTCTTGGGCCACAGGATAACCTTTCTGCGCCTGTTTGAACAGTTGGAACGTGTTATTCAACCAGAAGTGTGATAATTCGTGTGGCAGAGTTGTAGTGTTGAAATTACGCCCTAACACGATAACATTTAATTCTGGGTCGTACATACCGTTGGCTTGACTGCGCTGGAACAGTTGATTCCCAAGTTCGTCAAACTTTTTACGCAATACTTTTACATCTTTATCGTTGAATATTACAAAGCAACGACCGTCTTGTTTGCCCCAGTATGTAATACCTTTAATACCGTATTTTTCAAGTAATAATGATGCTTTTTTGTCGGATTCTCTTGTAATTTTATATGTTATTTCAGAATGATTGTTATCATCTCTATTTAGTTCTTTTGATATAGAGTCGTATATTTGTTTTCCTGTTAAAGTTGACCACTCTTTTAATATGTTTGATTTATCAAAGATTCCTTGGTTGGTTTTTGACCATTCATCAAATCCCTTTTGACCTAATTTTTCTTTCAGCCCTTTAATTAAACTGTCTTGGGCTGTGTTTTTTTTGCTGTCTATGTATTTTGCTACTTCTGCAAGTTTTTCTTTAACAAATTCTGACTGTTCATCAAATGTCTTTTGTTCATCAAGCAATACGTCCATTTCTGGTATATCTACTTCGTGGACTTGCCCCTTTGGTTCTATGTATTTTAACAAATCAACATTCATATCTTCTAACAATGACAGTGTTTTTTTGTATGCTTGTATGTCTGTGTTGCCTTCAACAAACCACTCTTCGCTATGTTCAGAACGTTTGGCAGTAGATAATAAATCTTCAATATCTTTTATGCGTGCGATTATCCATCGTTCTGTTGCGTTTTTACCTGTGTCAGTTAAATGTTTTAATGTAAGCCCGTCAATATCTTTATACTTTGTTTCTGGCACTGGCGTACCATTATAAAAATAATTATTTGAACCACGTTTTTCGTCTGCAATAAATGTTTTACGATAATTTTCTGCAATCTGTGGGTCAAGTGCATAATATAGCCCCCAACCGTGTGCCTGCGCCCCTTCGCCTGTTCCTATTGCTTCCAATGATGGTCTATCATAGTCAATACGTGAACCTGCGTATGCAGATTGGAAAAGCGAACCGCTTTCTGATGCTTTCCATTCTTCAAAAGCACCAACATTTACATCTGCTAATTTACCGCCTTTTAATCTGGTTTTTTGATTTGAAACTTTATCTTGCGCTTGTAGTTCCTTAATCTTTGCTACCATTTCAGGTACAGATACGGATTTTGCATCAAAATTAGCGACTATATTATGTTTGTGTTTTTTCCCTATTTTTGATGCGCTTATTCTAATCTGTCGGGTTTCTTCGCCTTTCTTGATTTTGATATAAACTGCACCGTGGTCTGATATATCATTAGCGTTTTCTGCCTGTATGCCACTTTCTGTTAATGATTTTATAACTTCTGTGCGAATCGCTTTTAATTCTGATTCGGGTATTATTTCTCGTGCATCAAAAGCGGGTTCTTGCTGATCATTCTGTGATATAAACACGGCAACCAAATCTTTATCTATCGCTGTATCTCCGTCAAACTGTGTAGGATAGATTTCTTTTAATGTTTGGAATAATAGGTCATCTTTTGTGAACTGTGTATTAGATTCTGCACGTTGGATATAGGACTGTAAGAAAGCGCTAATATCGCCTGTGTGCTGTGCAAAAACCATATTATACATCAGTGCGTTTTCTGCAAATGTGCCGTCTTGCTGTACAAACTGCTTGAATTCGCCCTTGTGTTTCATTTCCAACATACGACTTAAAGCATTTTGCATATCTGCACGCAATCCCAATTCTGGATGTGCTGCATCAAACGCCATAATCTGCTGTCCGTATTGAACGATGCTTTCAATCGCTTTAACTGTCATGCCATTGGATGTCATCAACTGGTCGAACAATCTTGTATCGCCATCACACAACCACGCAACAATCGCATTATTATAGCGTTTCTGGGCTGTTTTTGCATCAACCGTTGCATCTTTCTTGGATATGCTCTGTGTAAATTCGGTTGCAGATTGTTTTTTAGCCACTGTCTTGGCATCTTTGAACGATTGTGCAGTATCTAGTCCAATCTGTTGTTTTTTGCGTTCTGTGGCTACGTCTTGTGTCTTTTCTATGGACTGTTTGCTCGTTAATAACTGTTGCAGAATACCTTTCTTGGTTGTCAGGTCATTTATTATGCCACGCAACTGTTCTACACGCTTTGGGTCTGTCTGTAAGGTAGTTTTCTTTGCGTTTTCAGCCCTTAATTCTGCTCTTGCTGTTTTCAGGTCGGCATTTACACTTTCAATCTTTGATTTTATTTGCTTTGATGTGCGTAGTTTCTGTGGTTTTAACGACAGCATATTGCCATGAACTTCAATCTCAGCCAAGTTTAAGATGTCAGACGTTGGAACTTGTGCCTTATCTGCCTGTCTTAATACCTGTCCGGCAATATCAGATGCAACATAAGTGGCATAATCTAATCTGCTTGCTTCTGTGTATGCAGTTCCTTCTTCGATTGCTGATTTTCTTTCAATTCTGCCATCTTCAAGAATCACAAATGGGTCTGTGTCTGTCCAACCTGCGGATGTTAATGCACTGTCTATCTTTGCGACTAATGAATCAAATGGACTTCCAATCTTTTCTTTCAGTGAATTTACTGTGCCGATTTCCTTAATAAGTGCTGATTTGCCATCGTCAATAAGTGTTGTAGCCAGTTTTACCGCATCTTCATCAGAATACCCCTGACGTTTGAACATGCCGGCAATCTTTGAACGGTTGACATAGTACAATCCACCACCAAATGGCCCACCTAAAATACTGCCGTACATGGCACTGGTTAAAGCATCGTGTAAAAACTCTTTTTCTGTGCGTGTTTCGCTACCTGCAACATTACCCAACATAAATGCGGATAGTTCTTGCAGTGCTTCTTCTGCACCTTCGCCAATTGCACCTAATGCGGCTTGCTTTAATGCACGTTTTGCACCAGTTTTTACAATTGCTTTTTCGGCCATACGTTCAACACCAAGTTTGCTTTCAATAAAACCTGATATTGCACCGTGGGTCATTGCCCATAAAGTATCGCCGGCTGCGTTGTATCCACGCATGCCATAGTTGTCTTTGTAGTACTTTTCAGCCCACTCTTGTGATGTTTCGCCTGCTGTTTGGATTCCACCTAAAATACCAATGCCAGTACCGCCAGTTAAATAGCCAATAACAGCATACGCCCCAACTTGACCTGCCATACCAACCCATTTTGTGATGTCTGAGTCTGCTACACCTTCGTATTCTTCTGTGATTGCTCGTGCCTGCTTGGTTGCTAACATAGAACGCACGCCGGCTTCTAAAACTTCGTTGGCTTCCTGTTCGGTCATATTTGGATATGTGTAGCCGTTTGTGGCACGTGCCATCATATTTACAAAGTTTTCTGGAATATCCAGCAACATGTCTGATGTGCGTTTTAATCCACGGCCTACTTTTTCAACAACACTTGCTTTTGGCTGCATAAGTACTGCACGAACAAGGTCTGCTTGCTGTGTGTAGGTCTTATATGCATCAGTTAGTGGTAAAACGGTTTCTCTTGGTGTCCAGTCTGACTCTTGGGGGATTATTCTGTCTGTATTAGAATCTTCAAATGAGTTTTCAATTTCAAACAGTGTTTTGGTATCTTCCATTTTAATCCCCTACATTTTGGTTTTGAACAGTGCATCTTTTGAATCATAACCCATAAATTCCCACGTTTTTCCGCCACGTGTGAAATATGCTGGTCGTTTGAGTTTCAAATCTTCTTCCAATCGGTCAAATTCAAAATCGCTTATTACACCTGAGTAGTTTAGTCTAATTAGTTCCTTATTTCCAGTTTTTAATCTTTCCTGTGCCGCTTCATAGTTCCCTGCCGCCGACAATGCAATGGCTTCTTGAATAATCAGACTTGCTTTATTTTCCAATGCACGTGGAATTGAACGGTCATTATGTTGGCCTATAAATGGGTCTTTTATTTCAACTGCTTTACTGCCAGACACAAACCCTTTCATTCTGTCGGTTGCTTGCGACATCACAGAATTTAACATAGATGGGCTATACAAGGGTTTCATACTGTCTACAAATTCCTGTGATGATATTGCTTCATATAGTGAACGTTGCAGTTCTGCTTGTGATTTTTCATCCATGCCACTTGCGCCAGCAAAAGTGTTAATGTTTGCTAATGCTTCTACCGCTGTGTCTAACAAGGCTTTATTGTGTTCTGGGTCTGTTGCACCAGTATCCATAACAACATCTTCTAGCGCCTGTATAGATGCTAAAAATCCGTCATCTGTAAATGCGGCATTGACTGTGCCTGCGTATTTTTTGTGTGCTTTGCGTATGTTGTTCTTAAAATCCTTAGAAACGGCATCATCGCTGATATTATCTAGTTCTTCTTCGCTAAAATCCGCAACCATACGTGCTGCATTGAACTGATTTTGTGCCAAGATAACACGCTTTTCTTCATCGCCCATTGCTTTTCTGCGGTTGGTAATATAGGTGCTGATGTCATCATAAGACTTATCTGTCACACCGTAGGCTTTCTTAAACGCTTCTCTGTCCTGAAAAGTACGTGTATCAAAGTCAATTAACGTCTGCAAATCCATTTGGTTAATTGCTGCTTTGGCGGCATCTACTTTATTGTACTGGCCGCTTTCCAGCATAGAACGTGTTGCTTTGTCGCCTATGATGTACGAACCTTTGATATCTGTTGTGTTTGCTAACAGATTCATTTCGTGTTCAATCTTGTTCCCATAAGCAATTGCAGAATTTAATGCATCTTTATCTTCGTTTATAATTGCAGTTATACGCAGGTTGTTTGCATCTTCCTGTTCTAACATTAAGCGGTCGTTGCGACTTAAAACATTGGTTTTGAACTCTTCGTTCTGGTTATCAATGTTGTTCTGTATTACTTTCTGACGTGTGGCATCAACCTTTGGTTTTGCTGTCAACAAGACATCTTCACGCCATTTATTTGGTATATCTGCGGTGCTTTTTTGCAGGTTGCTTTGAATTAATTCATCAAATTTAGCAGGGTCTGATGGTGCTAACTGATATGCGTTGTCTATAACCGAACTAATCAATTCTGCTTTACCCAAGGCAAAATTCTTGTCTGCCATTGCCTTAAATGTACTGGAAACATCCGCCAGAATCTTTGTTTTAGTCATATCTGGTTGCAAAGGTTGTCTAATACCAATACCCTGTAAGTTTCCGCCCTGTCGGGTGTATAATTTGGTCGCCATTGTTTAGCCCCCTATCAAATAGTTAATACCAGTTTTAGCAATATCCCAACCAGCCGCTTCCCAATAATTTCTGCGTTGACGTGATGCTATACGATTGCTGCGTGCATAGTCAAGGTCAAGTGCCAGTTTTTGAATCTCTGCATTGCTACGTTGTATCGCAAAATCCTTACCCATATCCATTGCACCCTTTTCTTTTATGCCTTGGATAGCACCTGATGTTGGATCAACGTTCTTGGATGCAGTAATTGCATCTAAATCTGCCATACTTTCACGATAACGTTCCATTAACAGTGCTTCTGAGTTCTGAATATTGGTATCGATTATCTTTTTTTGTACTTCGTATTGTTCCTTTGTGGCGGCTACTTCATCGGCATAGTCGTTCATTTCCAAACCGCCCATAATAGTAGAACCAATGCGTGCGACTGCTGAAAATGCGTTTTGCTGTGCTGCACGTTTTAATCTTGTGTTTTCAATCTCGGTTATACTTTGTGTCTGAGTGTTTAACGCATTTAATAAAGCCTGTGTATTATCTGTGGTATCCAATCCCTGTGTCTGTGCAACAGTCATTTCTGCCACTTGTGCAGGTTCAATTGGTGTCATTTTGGGCTTTACTAGGTTGTTTGTAAGCAACCAGTTTTGGAATTTTGCTTCCTGTGGTGTAACAGGTGTGCGCATTTCTGGTGGCACAGGACTAGACATCAATGAAATTGCATCTATGTTTTCCACAGTTGAACTTACAACTGGTGTGCGTGCCGTTTCAACCTGCGGTGGGGTTGTTGGGCGTTTTAACGCCTTATTCCAAGCCACAAGAACATCATTTGAGTATTTCAGAGCCATCAGTATTCAATCTCCACTTCCATAGATAATATTTCAACAGGGTATATGTCATTTTCAATAGTAAATGTACAATCCCTTGTTGGTCTTTGTGGTCGTACGTATGATACCAAATTACCTTTCCTACGTCCATATTTTTTATTTATTGTTAATGCATCGTGTCGGCTTTCGCTTGTCAACGCAATATCAATCCTAGCAATAGACTTGTATTCCGACATTGTAATACCACCGATATTCATTGGATTTGAGTGGAATACTTGGTGTATATTATAACCTATTTCAGATATTCCTTGTGGTTTGCTTGGAATTGTTATCTGATTGTTTTCGCAAGTGTAAGCATCCACAAATTCGCCATTTTCATCATATACGTTCAGTAATGTGTTCTGATATTGTGGCAATTCCAGTGTGATTACACCCGATTCTTGGTTATACTGGAATAATCTTGTAGAGTGTGCTGTTTTTTTGCTCTGGTCTATGCGTTCCAGTGTTGTATAACCTGCACGACTGCTCAATAACAAGACGTTTTCTTCGTTCTGTACTGATTGTAGGAACTTTACCCCTGTGGCACTTCTGCGACAGAATCCTTGAATATTGTGGTCTTGCAGATAGTTTCCAATAATCAAATTACCATTTGCATCACAGATATACAACAATGTGTCGTCTTGTGAATCACGTCCACGCTTTAAGAACAAATCATGAATTTCAACATCCAACAAATCTGTGAACATTGAAATATATGGTGTCATATAACTTGCGGATTGTTCGTTATAGATAAACCCAATGATTCCCTTGCCGTTTTTAGGACAGAATAAAGTTGTTCCATTGGCTGAAATAATAGGTTTAACACCGTTTGTACCCATTTGAGAGTTGCGCACAAATCCAGTTGTTCTTGTAATTGTCTGTGAATCCATTAACCATTCAGACACGTTTGTAAATATCTGTATGCCCTGATTTAAGCAGAAAGCACGTATAGATTCTTTTTGGTCTGAACCGATAACCAACTGGAAAGCAGATGTTGATAAATAGTCATCTGTAAAGTTGTCGTATTCCCCAATATTAGAGAATAACACCTGTTCCTGATTATACTGCGTTCCAAAGATAACCAATCGTTGCTGATAGAATGTAATTAAATTAGGATAGTTCGTATCACTGGTTGGATTATCATCTGTATTTGGCAACGCGCCGCTTAAAGCAGGTGTCATTGACATTGTAATCTTAAAGCCTTTTGCGGGCGCATCTTTGGTATAAACTTTGTCAAAGCCTACAATGGTTGGGCCTGATATTTTTGTAACAGAGTACTCTTGACCCGATGCAGTTCCTTCTATATCTGTAATTCTAACAACGCCTATTGCAGATTCTGAATCAAAATTAGTTCCAAGTAATTTAGATTGTGCATATTTGGTTGGGTCAAGTGTTGCTGGTGCTGTTATTTTGAATAGACTTGTGCCTGCTGGTGTAATATTTATAATCCCTGTTGCTGCTGATACCGCAAACCCAGTTGTCGGATATTTTGTATCTTCTCCGACCGACAAATAAAACCATCCACCTACATATTCATAAGTTTCATTGTCCCACAAATTATTTGTTATTGTCGTTGTATCTGATGTATTTATTGTCGTAAAGATTTTAACATATCCGTTGCCTGAATTTTTTGCAATAGCCCCCGGGTCTGTCGCATCTCCATCTGTGCCTGTACTGCGATATGAACTAATTCCACCATAAGTTCCACCCCCATTACCACCGTATATAACTGGAACTACTGTGCTTTTAGAGCCGCCCCATTGTCCAGCACCGCCACAGGCTTCATATACAACGCCGTCTGCTACAACTGATGTAGAACCACCACCACCACCGCCAATTCCTTCCGATATACTCCTTCCAGACGTTCCTGAATGGTATCCTGCGCCCCCAGAAACTCCGTTTGCGGCGGTAGCAACTATACCTGTTATTGTTTTGTTTGAAACTTCTAATGTCTTACTAAGAACGCTACCTAAGCCTACACGCCCATAATCAGAGCCTTTAACAGATTTGCTACCACCAGCCCCAGCAAATTGTATTTCTATAACATTATATTCATTTGGTATGGTATAAGAATATTCCCCTGGTGTTGTATTCTTGTACAATAACATAGGGCCATTAGGATAAAAATCCATTGGCCCGACCCAACCATCATTAGTTTTTTGATACACAGACCAAGGAAATGTTTCACTTGGTATATTTTCCGTCTGGTTGGGCTGAACATAAGTTCCTACTATCCAACCAGTGTCTAATGTTGGTAAAATTGTATTTGCTTCTTCTTGTGAGTTTATTGTTTCTTTGGTTCTATATACCGATATTTCTGCACTTGGTTTTACAACATTAGTCACTTTCATAACATTTTTAGCAGGAATAATGTAAATGCTGTATGATAATTTGTTGTTTGTAATACCGATTCGTACCAACGGATTGTCGCCAGTAGCCAACAACACCAATTCTTCCTGCTGTGCTATGTTAGAACGTTCATAATTCTCTTCTGTGATGTATGGAAATGAAATCTGGTCTAACTGGTTGCCCTGATAATCAAATAAATACAGTTTTTGATTTGTTGCATCAAATGCCAGTGTTGCTTCTTTGTTATCTGATAAATGGATAGTGTGTAGTTTTACCTTGGCATCCTTACCAAAATTGAACATAAATTCAGTACCGGCAACTGTCTGCAAAGCACCGTATTTAGTGTTGTAAAAGTTGGTTATTTCCTGTCCAGAATCGTCTAAAATACCAATATCGGTACGTTCTGCGAGGTTCTTGCTGATTTGCCCCTTAGAGATTTTAAGGTATTTTTTTACACTTCTAGCCATTTTTACACCCCATTAAACAAATTCAAACTGGTGGATAGATGAACTGATGTCATCATGAACATCCATTTCAAAATCTTTATTGCCTAATATAGTCAAATCTATATCGGCTTTCTGGATTAAGAAATTCTTTTGGTCTGCACCAACGCCACCTAAATCAGCGGCTTCTGCTGCAATAAATACTTCCAAATATTCACGTACCCAAGGGTCTAAATCTTCTTCCGATACAGAACCGTCTATGTACGCCATTGTGAATTGTTTAAGGTTAGTGCGAATCGAACGACCAACGATAGATACGCTGTTGTGTGCATTGTTTCTGCGTTCTGGATCAACCCAAAATCCAACAGCAGATAAGAAATTACATGGTACGCACGCTTCATAACGATAACGACCGTCTTTTGGGTCTATTGATTCGTCTGTGTCAATCGTGACGTACTTTATAGCACTTTTCCAAGGATAGTTATTCAAAGCACGTTTCTTTAACGAATCATAGATTTTTAAGACCAAATCTTCCGGACTGTTCTTTGTTATGTTCTCAAAATCTGGCAAGGTGTCATATTTCCAGTATTTTAAGAACATATTTGTTAAAAGTTCTTTCTTTGCTTCGTTCATTATGCGTTCCCTTGCTGTTCAATTAGTTTTGCCATTGCTTTGGATTGTTCTTTGTTAGAATCAACCTGCATCTGTGCGTTTTGCGCCTGCTGAACTGCCTGTGCTTGTGCTTGGGCATCTGCCTGCTGTGCCTTTGTGATTTCATCCGCTGTGCGACTGATTTCAACTGGCACATTCCACGCACGACCCAATCTTTCAAGTGTCTTATTGCGGTCAAGTGCCTGCCAGATTGCCTGTGGGTCAAAACTGATATTGTTGATATATCCTGTAATCTTCTGTATCAGATTGTTGTCCATTGTTGCATCGTTGTTGATGTTGCATTCCAACATTTCATGCATATCTTCCAGTGTAAAGTTGACTGTGCCTGCGATTTCACGATTGAATATATCATCAAACAAATCCCAACCGATGCCTTTCAGTGTATCTGTCAGCAATGCTACATTAACGTTCGCTGTTTCTCCATACGGTGTGATGCGGGCATTTACTTCTGCCGCTGTCATATCACGTGGAACGCTTGGTAATGTAGAATCCAAGAATGTTTCCTTAATTGCAATTTCTTCTGTCTGTAATTCCAGTTTGAAATCAGACCGATTCGCACCAAGTGTTAATGGTTGGAATCCTTGCATATCACGAACCGTCAAGAACCCACCCGGTTTGAATGTTAAGTTCTTGCTTAATACATTTCCAGCAGTGGTTAAGAACATTGGGAATTGGAACGGTATCAGTTCCAAATTCGCCTTGATGAACGAATTCAATCTTTTCAATGCCGGCAATGCTTTTAATGCTACACCTGCTGAATATGGCATATCTGCAATTCTTCCCCAGTGGAATATGTGATATGGACTAGATTTATATATGCGTGTCAGCAGTGTTTCAGAGCCATAACGCAGATAATATTCATACTGACGTGTCGATTCGTTGTAATACAGTACGTCATTAAGTTTGATTTCTTGATATTTTGTAGCACCATCTACACGAACACCACCGATTTCCTGTTTATTTGCTAATTCAGGCCATGTAATACCAATCTGATATGCTGGCATCTCAAATGAACGACATACCGTCTGATGCTGTTCTGTGCCTAATTTATACTGTGTAAATGGCAATTTCTTAAACTGTGTGCCATATAAGCCATCTTCACGCATAATAACGGCTGTACCTGCTGCCAAGTCATAATATGCATCGTGCAGTGTTTTATCTAATCCTACACTTTCTTTTATTTCATTTACACGACTGCTCATACCTGCTGCAAAATCACGCAACTGCTGTATATAATCAGATGATAATGATTTCTTTGGTTCAAAGTTAAAATATGCCTGTCCAATAGGGGATAATTTGTTTTGGATACGTGCTACAAATATATCCGTACCTGTTTTACCTGCCTGTGTGAACAGACGAACCTGTTTTAAGTTCCCCGGATTGCCGCCCTTTGGTCTATAAATAATATTGCGTTCAGGTTGCGTATAGGCATTTGCCATATAGTATTCGCTATCCCAAGACGTTTTGTTGCTGTCGCACGTTGCGACCAGTTTATTCAATTCAGTAGAACTTAACATAGTCTAAATCCTTACCCTAAAACAATTGAACCTACATTCAAATCTGCGCTTGTAGCGCCACCACTGCCTGCTTGATAACCTTTTGTAATATTTTTAGTCAGTGATTTCTTTGTTGCCAACAGTTCAGACCTGCGTGCTTGACGTGATTTTTCTTCTTCTGCTGCGACTTTGGCATTATATTCTGCATTTGCTTTGGCATATGCCGCTGCATCTTCTTTTTCTTGTTCTATTGCTTTATATTCTTGGTGGCCTGAATATCCCGCATAAGCCGCTGCACCTATCGCTTCCCCGGCACTAAGAACTCCATGAAGTGTTGGTGCCGCTGTCGCTGCTGTTGCCCCAGCCGCCGTTGTGCCTGCTGCTGTTGCACCCCAAGGCCCTAAAACCATTGCAGCTGCCATTAGTGCTACATTATCCCATCCACCAACATAATCAACTGCTTTTTTTATATCTCTGTCTGCTGACGATATGATATTAGATACAAAGTTGTGTTTGCCTAATACACCTTCTGTTGCTTCTGCAATAGTTCTGCCTAAACTACGTTTCCCTCTTACAACGTCCCAACTTTTTGATAGCCAACCGTTATGTCCAAGTAATCCCATAATAGCACCTACATATATTGTTTGGGGGTGTATTTACCACCCCCGATTATTACATTGCTGTCAGAGTCAATACGCCCTGTGCATCGTCTTTCGCATAGTATTCAGTTTCTGAACGACCAGTTACCAAACCCTGTTCATCACGAGTGATTTCAACTTTGATAACTTTATCCCCAGCACCAACACCTGCATCTTTTGGAATATAACCTGCGCCTGTGACAACGTCAGATGTTTCCAATGTCCAGATGTGAGATAATGGAGAATAACTAGAAACGTGTACTAATTTTGTTCTATCAAAAGCCATTTTTAGTCCTTTTTAAGTTAATCTGGGGCTGTTTCCAACCCCAGTGGGTTAAACCTTACTGCAATGGAGTTGCATCGATTTTGATACCGATTACACCGGTCTTATCGATAATCGCAGCACCAGAAGAACCGTTGGTCTTAAATACCAATGGATTGCCTTCTTTCGTCAAGTCTTGGAAGATACGTGACTGTAATGTGTCGTTCATACCAAAACCAACACGGCTACGTTTCCAAGCAAAGCCCAAGATTGAGCCATCTTCTGCGATTGGCAAACCAACTTTGTTGTTCGCCTGTTTCTTCGCCATAAAGCCAATCATGAAGCCACGATATGGTGTCCAACGCAACATGTTGTCTGCATCGCCAGACTTGCCAACGTTGTCAACCAATGCTTTACCATTAGTCAAAGACCAGATTTCATAGAACTTTTCGTCCTGCATCAGTGTGTACTGTGCTTCGAATGGCAACAACAGGTAGCGGTCAGCCATACCCCAGTTGTTATTACCAGCCAACAAGTTCAGTTCGTCGATAGTTTTTACTGTGAATGGTGTGTCAGCAGAGCCGATTTCCATTTCTGTGTCGTCATACTGTGCCAATGCTTCCAGAACGTCAACTGTAAAGCGATTTTCCATTGCGTTATAAACCTTTTCAGCGGCCATAGCACGGATAGAACTTTCGCTGTTTGTCGAGTTCAAATCTTCTGGGAACAGTTTAGCAGATGCTTCATACGCATGAATATCTGCATTTACAGTGCGAACCAACAGGTCATCTGGGGCAATTGGAGAACCCTTAGATGTACGTTTTGCCATACCGTCTGTATCGCCGATTGGGAAACGAATCTGATTACCTGTGATAACACCTTTGTTGTTTGTTGCCATACGCAAACCGTGTGTTGCGTTCAGCATCAGGCGTTGAACTTCTGGGTCAAAGTACTTTACGTCCAACAACCCCTGTGAAAAACCTTGTAAATCTGACATTTTATTAGTCCTTATGTTAAAAAGTTGTTAATTGGGAGTGTTGTCAAAACGGTTTTAGAGAATTCTATAAAAGATTGTTCTCTCGCTTTGGTCGTACTAATTATAGCAAATATTAAAATTCTTTCAAATAAAAAATTGGCGCATGCAGAGAGAGAATGTCGTAGAGAAAAGAGAACCGATAAAGTTCCTGGGTTAAGCACGCGCCTTTTTTATTATATAGCATTTTTATTTGGTATGTCCATGTCTTTTTGCTTCTAAGTCTAACCACAACTTATACTCTTCAAAAGTTAGTGCGCCTTTCTGCGAATTGCATGTTTTATGAGCCATGCGCCAGTTGCTAGAATCATTTCTTCCTGAACGGCTAACAGGTGTTAAATGTTCGATGTTATAATCTTTGATTTTATAAATGGGTTTTCCACAAAGACAGCAATATGCTATTTTCATTTCGATTTGCATTTCACAAATCTTCTTGAATTGTTTTCTTGTTATTTCTGGCATTTTTTATCCTTTTAACAAGAAACATTACCGGTTTACTTCTCTTGACACCCTAAATCTTCTTCATATATTTCTTCATATAATCCCATAGAAAGCATAGCAATTGCCGCTGCAAGCATCACAACGCTGAACGCAAGAAAAACTATTAAAATGATAGATAATGCTAATATCATTTCTTTTTAATCACTTTCTGTGCGGTTTCTGCTATAAATTCTTTTGCTTCAAATAATCTTGTAAATATGTAAGCAATCAGTCCAACAAGGGCAGGCGAAGTTCTAACCACCGCTTCCCAAAGTGTGACTTCGCCCACAGTGTCCATAGACCAAATTGCGGTAAATGGTGTTAGCAATAAACCTAAAAATAAAGAAAAACGTGCAATACACGGTTCATTTACATCGTCTAAGAATAAGCCTTTTATGAATTTTCTCATAATCTTTTTCCTAACAGTTCGAATACAAGTTTTTTTGTTATTGTTGTATCTTCTTTAATGGCTTCAAGTTGCGCACTTATTCCGGCATTTAATACATTTAAGTCAGATATATTTTCGTCTATACGTTTAAAATGTTCATCTGATTTAGTTATATGTTCGGATAAGTGTTTCTCACAATCAAGTATTCTTGCAGGAATTTCTGTACTAGTTTTGTAATACCAAGTAAAGACAGACAATAGCAACGCACCAACAGGTAATACCCATTGCCAGTTATTCCAAATCTTTTTTAGTCCTTGCATTATAAGCCCTGCTACCTTCCTATATAGGATGATAGCAGGAATTAAGAAAAATAACAACTTATTTTTCATTAGACTTTATGTTTTTCGTCTTTCATAACAGTTTCAACCGCATAAGCCAATTCTAACAAAGCCTTCAACGTTTCTGCCACTTCCTTGCTTTTGTGCAAAGGCTGGTCGCCTGTTGCTGACAAGTGTGGGCGGACACGAGATTCATAGTCGCGTTGGACATAATTGCGTGCTTCATCTGTCATACGTCTGATATAGTCGTTCATAGCGTTCTCCTATCGTGCAAATTGGATACATTCAGGTGTGTCTTGCAACATAACATACGTCGCGCCACCAAGACCGTTCACAACATAATTGCCTTTGTATTTTTTACGTGGGCATAAACGATTGGTGTTGATTTGTATGCCAAGATTGTTTACCAATGCAACTGCTGTACCATTTACGTTGATTGTGTAAGGCAAAGGGTCGCCAGTGACAACCGTGTTCGGGTTCACACATAACACAAACTCAAAGTAGTCCAAGTCGGATACATTGGTCGGGTTGGTTATTGTGATTTCAACACTGTCAGCACCTGCGGTTAATGCTGTGCCTTTGTGAAAGTATGGGTTATAGCAACAATTCATTTCACTCTCCTAAGACTTAGGTAGGGGCAGGAAGGAATTGCCCCCACCAAACTGTTTAGTAGCCGAAGCCACAACCACCACATCCGTAAGCACCGTGGTTGCCACGAGCAGATTCATAAGGACTGCAAGTGATATACGATGGTGTTGGGAATGGACGTAGAGTGTTAATCAGCGTTGCGTTTTGTGCCTGTTGCGACAACTGGAAGTTCGCTGTCTGCAAGTCACGGTCTTTGTCTGCCAACTTATCACGCAGATTCTGCATTGTGTTGGAGTTGATTAAAGCACGAGTTGTTTCCGCTTCGTTGTGGATTAAGTTTTCCAAACGGCAGCAACATTTTTCGTTGTCAAAACGAACTGCGTCTATATTGCGGTTTGTTTCGCAGCAACACTGTTGAGCAGCAAAGCGGTTTTCCGCAATCTGGTTGCCGATAGAACTGAATCCAGTCAGCAGATTTGTATTCTGGGCATAGAACCCATCACACAAGCCCTGTGTAATGCCGTCTAATTTTGCCAACACACGGTTGTCTGCGAAGCCTTGTGCCAAAGCAGCAGTGCCGAACGCACCGTTGCCACCACCGAATCCGCCGCCGAAGCCACCGCCCCAGCCGCCGCCAAAGATTAACGCCAGCAAGATTAAACCCAGCCAGTCGCCACCCAAGCCACTGCCGTAGCCACCAAATCCGCCGCCCATCAAGACAGGCATTGCAGGATAACCATTGTTTCCAATGACCGCTGCAATATCGGATAAAGAGTATTTTTCCATTTTGTTTTCTCTTGGTTAATTGTTCTCAACCTTTCGGGATTTATCTCAAACCGAGAGACTTTAAATCATCTTCGGTGAATCTTTTCTCGTTGATGTCTATGCCCTTTGATTTGGCACAGTTCAACAGAGTTTCCATTTGGGCTTTGGGATTCTTGCCACGCAACATCTGGTTATACAGTTGCATCATAGGTGTTCCCTGAAACGACCCCGACATTGCCTGCTGTACTAATTGCTGTAATGGATTCATTGCCCTGCCCCTTTATTTTTTGTTCTATTTCGTCTAGTTTTGCCATAATCGCGCGGATTTCTGGCATTTGTTCTGTTGCACTTTCTTTCTTGTATGTTTCAAATTCGATGTTCCCATCCATATTCCATTGCCGGATATAGATTTCGTTAGATGACTTGTTTATGCCGATATATACCGTTCCGGGCATAATGTTGTAGTTCACTAAATCGTTGGGATTTGAAACGAAGAAACACTGCACCTGTGGCTGTATGCCTTGCAGGTTTTGTATCGTCTGTGGTTGCGATTGCTGGTATTGTTGTTCCAGTTGTGCCAGTCGCATTGCAGGCGGTTGATAGTAAGGATAGTTGTTCATACTAACTCCTTTGTATGTTAGTATGATGAATCGTTTTTGGATAAAAATCTGTCCAACAAAAGACCAAAAAAAGACCGCCGAAACGTCAGCGGTCATCCAACTTGGAAAGGAGATTTCCAATAATCAAATGTTAAGATAAATATCTTTTATTGTCAAGAGCGGTACTATCTCTAAATAATTCCAAGCCAATCTTTGTTTTTCTTCGTATTGTTGTATATGATACGTTTATGTTGTGTTTTTCAGATAAGTATTCAATCGCCTTAAAAAGCGGTAATTGTTTTATGCATACTGCTTCTAGAATTTCTTTATATGGACTTGGAATCATATATTTTTCTAACAATTCAACTGCAACCACTGGTGGTAGTTTTTTAAGATATAGTTTTGTGGCACGGTTTTCTATGTTCATCAGGAGTATTCTTTTATTCTATAATTGCCCAGCAAGTGGATATGAGAATTGGCTGGTATAGACATCTTTATTTTCTTGTTTCCCGACCCTTTCTGTCTTATAAAGACATCGCCGAGAGATATTCCAGATGCTAGTATCTTATTTGCCATTTACTATTCTATAATTCCATTTGTGTTGAAATCCGATAAAGTATTTTCTTGCTCAATCGTTATGTCGTGTTTTCTTGTCGCTTGATATATATTACCACATACGGAAACAAATAGTAAAAAGGAAAGAATTCCTACTGCCATGACATATGGCTTTGCTACTGCTTTTGATAGTTTTATCAATTGTTCTAAATCCAAGACATACCCCTTAATCTATACTAGATTTTAAGAAAATAACTCAGTATTGTCAACCGTTAATTCGATATAAGGATTTTCATCCTGAATCTTCGCCGTCAGCGACTTGACCTGCGCCACGTATTCCGCTTCCATTTCTTCTGTCCACTCGCCCAATACGACTTTTCGCTGTTTCTGTGCGTGCAACGGGTCAATCAGTTCTGCATACAGACTGGCACGAGTCTGGCGGATTGCTTCGTTCTTTTCTTCAATGGTCGGTTCTGGGATATGTATCAAGTCAACCCTGTACATATCTTGTCCAACTGGCATAATCATAAATTGGTTGCCGTTTGCGTTAATCCAGTTGGCGCACGCCTTGTAATCTGCTTTTGTAATTATTTGTCCATCTCTGTACATTTTTTTTACCCCTTTGTCTTTATGCACCCATTCCGCTTACTTGCCAATATGCCTTTGCCTGACCGTCATTATACGAATACCAGTTCAACGTTACGGTTGTTGTTGTTAAGTTCGACTTAATGATAGCAAATCGTGGGTTTGTCCCAGTAGCGTTTGCTGCCGGTGTCATTTGTGCTGAATAATTCGTGTCCGCCATTGTGATTGGCAATGATACTTTTACAGAACTACCAGTACTTATTTCCTTGTACCCCCCTTGTTCAACCCAACCAGATTTATACTTTCTGTACCAAGTATAGCCGTTGTCGGCTGTCGGCAACTGCGATTCAACAACATAATCATAATTCGCAGGTATATTGCCCAAATCAACATCTGCCTTAGAGTTAAACGTTTCTGCATTAATGCCTGCCGTCTGCTCAACCGAGTCCTGCTCGAAGTTGCCTACGTAGAAGTACAGGTACATCTGGGTTGCAGGCGGTTGAACCGTATTAGAGTTGCCGTAGATTGAAGATGACTTACTGGCATCAAAGCCCACTGTTGTTCTCGTGCCACCAGAATGTGCTGCGCCAGTGTCGCCACTTGGGGACGCAACGTTATACAATGCCCCGCTAAAACTTCTTGAGCCAGAAAAATCAATTTGACCAACTTGTCCAGTAATATTCGGCAATCCAGGTGCAACGTACCCACCCACAGAATCACGCAAGCCAGTAAAGCCCCACTTTGTGCGCGGAAGTTTGAACTGCTTGTTTTCTGTGTCTAAGATATAATACCACGCAACACCAGTAGATTCATACAGTGCAGATATGTTGCTTTCTTGGTCTGGCAAACATATTTTATGACCGTCTTGTGCCAACATATAAGATACGTTTACATAATATCCATCAACGGCTGGAAACGTGTCAATGCCCGGCACATTGCTTTTGTCGCCTGTTGAAAGACGTTCAAAAACATCACTACCCAAAGAAATACACGCCCCAGAAACCACGCTGGAAATTATGTCAAATTGATTGATTGTTTTGTTGGTGGTATCTGTAAAAGAATAAGCATAGTCGCCAACACTTGGATTTTCAGAAAGAGTGAACCATAAGCCATAAGTAGCATTATACCAAGCATACATAGCGACTCCAACAGTGCTATCAAAGTCTGCAACCAAATGCTCATACGCCGCAACATAAACATCTCCCGATTGCCAAGAGAAAGTATCCGCACGCAACCACGACACGTCATTCGCTAAGTGGTCGAACCACATAGGTGTCAGTACCGGCAACCGAACCGAAGTATCTGGCGTTCCGTACAATTCGTAAGGGCTTAAAGTACCTGCTTCTTGTGCCGCTTTGAATTGTTTGTGTGTCAGCGTATTTACAACTAATTCTTGAACAACTGTATCTTTTGTAGCCATTATTCAACTTCCTTTGGTTCTTCGATTTCTTCCCACTTGTCCGCGCTATCTTCGCCACGCAACCAGTGTCCGCTTGATACATCGCCTGTTTCCTTGTGGCGCAGGACTAATCCGTCATCTGGTATTAACATAGGGCGCTCTTCAATAACTTCGCCAATTGGTTCTTTGCCTGCCGCCAACCAAGCCGTTCCGCCTGTTGGTAATTTAACAAAATAAGAGTTTACTGTTTTCATTACTTACTCCTATAAATCAAAGTAGATTGTGGCATTTGTTGCACCCCACTTATTCGCGTATTGCGACATTGCTTCAATCGTTGCTTGCATGTCTGCGCGGAAGTGAATTTCTGTTAGACCCGTACACTTGTTGAACGCGCAGTTGGACGTTGATGTCCCAAAACTATTTGATTGCACGTCTGTTAATGCCGGGAATGATATTGAAGTAATTCTTGTGCAGTTGTAAAACGTAGCAGTTAACCCAGACGAACCAACGCTCTGCAACGAACTTAAATTCACGCTTGTAATACCAGCACAGTTGTAAAACGCATAATTTAACCCAGTCGAACCAACGCTCTGCAACGAACTTAAATCTACGCTTGTAATGCCTTTGCAACCGTAAAACGCATAATACATTCCAGACGAACCAACGCTCTGCAACGAACTTAAATCTACGCTTGTAATGCTTATACAACCGTAAAACGCATTACGAAATCCACTATTACTAATCGTTGACAAAGAACTAGTATCTGCGCTTACGAGGTTGGTGCAACCGTAAAACGCTGCTTCCAACGCGTTCTCATCAACACTTTCCAACGAACTTAAATCTACGCTTGTAATGCCTTTGCAACCGTAAAACGAACCGCTCAACCCATCTTTTCCAATCTCTTTAACCCCCACGAAATTTAACGCCGTTTGTGCAGCCGTTGCTTTCAACACCCCATTTTCGTCCACATCGCCAATCCACGTATCAACACTTGCACCGAACTTGGTCTTAGGGACTTTCTTCTCAACAACCTTCATCAATCCAACTGGTTTATCGCCTATATACAGTGTCATTCTTCCCACTCCCTAAATATTACTTTCGTGCCACCAGCAGGCTCTTGCCAACTCGCGGTCGTGCCGTCTGTCGTCAAAACCTTGCCCGCGTTTCCAGTCTGGTCTGGTAAGGCATCTATGTTATTTACCGCATCCGCAATTGCTGTCGCAACCTGTGCCTTGCGAACCATTGAAGTGTCCAGCGCATCGGCATAGGTCGTGTTGTCGTCTGTTGTCGGGGCTGTGTCGAACTTTACGTGGCTCGCAAAATCCAGTCCGTTGTTGGTCGCAATCGTTACTACACCTGCAACCACACTAACATAAAATTCCCCTTCGGCTGTGCGCACAGTCAATTCAGGCAGGGTTAATCCGCCTGACATTGTGTCGCCCGACTTCTTCACATAGTCGCCAATAATGCCATTTAGAATCTGTGTCAGGGCTTCAACTGTTTCTTTTGGGGCTTTATCCGCAATCTCATCTCTAATTGCTTTTGCCAAGCCCAACGGAAACTCTTCCGAGCCGTTACCAACCAACGTTTCATCGTGGGCAACAGAGCCAATTCCGCCACCGCCACCACCAGATGCTGTCAGTTCAACGTTTCCGTCTTTGCCAACTATTAAGTATTTGCCTGCGTTCAGTGGGTCAAGGTTGCGGTCTAATTTATCGTTCTCTAACCCTGCAATCGCACCTGCCTGTGCCGTAATCTGTGTTTGAAGTTCGGATACAAGTTCGTTGTAATCATCACGAATGTCCATTTCTTCGTCCAGCAACTGCTGTTTGGTAATCAATGGGTTTGTGGCACTGGCCGACTCTGGAATCTTTTCTTCAATACCTGATACTTGGTCGCCCAACGATGCCTGATTGCCACGCAGTGTTGTCAGTTCGGATGCGTGATTGTTAAGAATCTGGTGGATTTCGCTATCTGCATTGATGAAATCATCACGTGTTTTCTGAATCGCATCGGCATTGGCATCTATTTCAGCATTTATAACCGTGACTTTGTTGTCCACATACTCTTTTGATGCAATTATGTCAGTATTTACACCTAAATCTACGCTATTTCCGTTTCCTATTAAGGTGTTGTCGTGAAATACCTGTTCCATACCGCCGGCACGATTTGCAACTTCTACCATAGTATCTGCTTGGGGTTCAACAACAACGTCAACATTAACTTCGTCTGTCGTTATATCACAAATTGCCTGTGTCATGGTTAAACTCCACTTTCAAAAACGTTGTCTTTAATGTATAAATGCCCCTGAATTGCTGTGTACACAAATCCGTAATTACCTTCTATGCCTTTGTCTTTTAATAGGCGAAGTGCATAATAATAACCGCCTACTTTATTGCTAGATAGTTTTTCACGAATTGTGACTTTAACTGTGCTGTTTGCAACATCTATGATAAGTTCATCAATAGTATCATAAATAGCGGTACTGTCGGCTTTGTCCTTGTCTGCTTTTACTATGAACTGAGCATCATAACCAAGTAAATCAAACGGTGTGCCGTCTGGGTTCTTGATATTAAAATTTAGGTTCACACCTTCGTCAAAACGGTCTATTGTAATTTTATTGCAATCTGTAATTTTAATCATTTTAGCCCCCGCTTAAAGAGTATATATACTAACAATGCAATTATACCAAATTCAAAAATACTTGCAAGAGTCCATTTTTCGGTCTTTTGCTTTTCTGAATCTATCAATGAGTCGCATGCTTGAACAATGTTAGGAATCTGGGCTTTTGCGCCGTTTATCTGCGCCATAACCGATTCGGTTTTACACTCTTTTGGCAGGGTCTTTTCTATGGAATCAAGTGATTCTATAACGGAATTTGCGATATTTTCAGTGACTGGTTTTTGTGAGCAACCTGTGCAGGTCATTAAAATTAACAAAATAAATATCATCTTCATATCAGCCACCATAAGTTTTTATCCTGGGCCAGTTTTGTAGTGTGGGATGATTGTTTTTCTGGCCCAAGATACATTCCTTATTTCAGGAATTTCTGTTTCCAACGTTGCCATCTTTGTGCAAACGCTGGGTCAAATTCGCAGCATGTGTCTATAACATCTGAATTGACGATTTCTGCGATGTTTTCTTTTGTGATTTCATCTTCGCCAATAATGTTAGAGATAGATATGCCACGGCGTGTCTTTGAGCAGAATATAGCACGTTTCTGTGCCAATTTGCCAACCGTTTTTGCCTGCATTTCCTGTTTGATTTTGCGTTTTTTATCACGCATAACCCCACGTGCAATCCAAATCATACGTGTGTATTTCCACTGCTGTGTCAAAACATCGGCTTTCTGATGTGCGTTTTCTTTGCGTTTGCGGTTTTCATCAATCTTTTTCATTTCCGCTTCACATGCACGAATAACCTTGTTTAACTGTTCATCATCAGTCAGCGTGCGAATATAATCTTCTGTGTAAGGAAATTCCGTAGGCTCTACTTTGACTTCCACGTTTTCAATAGTAATTGGTTGTGGTTCTTCTAACACAATAGTCATTGTGTCGGTTGTTTTTGCTTTTTTTTCTTCCAGTAACAATTCTTTAATCTTAGCAACCCATTCCGCCGCACTTTCGCTTTCTGGGTCGGCTTCGATACGTGTCAGCAATTCCTTGATTTCAGGGTTATTGCTTTTCTGGGCATCAATATACCATTTTGTATTTCTAGCCATTTATTATTCTCCATAAAATTCTTTCATCTTCTGGTGGCGCAGGTTCGGGTCGTCAATCTTTTGGATTTCCGCCATCAGTGCCGCCTTGTCTTTACCTGCAACCGTTCCTGATACAACTGGAATACCACGATGTTCAATAGTATGTGTTAGCATAGTCAACAGTTTATAACCCATAGCAGAGCCGTCCGCCAATTCTGTGATGTATTTTTTCATTTCTGAGTCATTTGTGAACACATTAGGACTGTTCAAAAAGTGTTCCAAG
>JAZRDW010000011.1:0-1497 GCA_045660505.1 Christensenellaceae bacterium
CGTTCCACCAACAACCATCAAGGTTAAATTATAGTATGGGGCAAAGAAGTTTGCAAAATCTCGTAAGAAAGGTTGAATAATATCTTGTGTAATAGTGTTCCATTGTGCAATTAAATTAATGTTTGGTGGAATTAAAGCCACAAAATCAAAAACAATTCTAGCAACTACTAAACACACAAGAATAATTAAAATTGCTTGGAATGTTTTGTGTTTTTCAATAAAATTAGAGATATATAGCCAAGGAATACTTAAAACAGCACCTATAACAACAGGTAATAATGAAATTAACACAAAGCACACCAAAAGGTATGGATAATAATAGAAAACTGCACCATTATTTAATCCATAGGCTATAAAAAGTGGCAAGGTAAAGTTAATATTTTTTAATAATTCATAAATAAAATATAAAATTATTTTTGAAAAGAAAACTTGGTTATGTTCAACGGGTAAGGTTAGAAGAACCTTATTATCTTCTGCCTTATATAGGGCATTTGTTAAACCAGACATACAAGTTATAACGGATAGAAGTTGAATAACGGTAAATATAACCGCTAAAACGGTATCCGGTATGTTCTTGCCAAGCCCAAACACGCCTAAAATTGAACAAATCATAAATAAAACGTAAAATAATGCAGTTACCAACACGAACTTCAAAATAGCCAAAACTACCTTAACAATAATAGAACGGATATTTTTAGTCCAAGAAAAATCAATTTTATCGGCAAGTTGCATTTTAACTAATGATAAAAGTTTTTTCATTATTCAGTAACCTTGTTATTGTTTATTTGTTTTTCATTAACCTTGATAGGTTGAATATCTTTATTACTAATGATATCCATATAGAAATTTTCAAGTCATGTAATTTGTTCAATTTCTTCAATAGTTTTAACGCATTGAATTTGACCTTTTCTAATAATAGCAATTTTATCACAAATTTTTTCAACAACGTCAATAATATGGCTTGAGAAGAAAACAATATTGCCTTGTTTTGCGTGGTTTTTCATACACTCTTTAACTTGGAAAATACTGTTAGGGTCTAAACCTGTTAAAGGTTCGTCAAGTATCCATACTTTAGGGTTGTGTATAAGTGCAGCCATTATCGTAACCTTTTGTTTCATACCGTGTGAGTAGGTTTTAATTGGGTTATCTATAGCATTTTCAAATTCAAATAGTTTTATAAATTCTTTTAATCTTTCATCACGAACTTGTTGTTCAACGTCATAAAGGTCTGCAATATAATTAACGTATTCTCTTGCAGTTAATTTTTCATATAGGGCATAGTGGTCAGGAACGAAACCTATTTGACTTTTTGCTTCAACAGGTTGAGTCTTAACGTCGTAACCACAAACGGAAATAGTACCATCTGTTATGGTTTGTATTCCTACAATACTCTTTATAATGGTTGATTTGCCAGCACCGTTTGGGCCAAGGAAACCAAATACTTCACCGCCATTTACCGTTAAATTAGCATCTTTAACAGCGTAAACGTCACTAGTT
>JAZRDW010000012.1:0-16868 GCA_045660505.1 Christensenellaceae bacterium
CAAATAAAAAAACTTGTTATAAGTGGGGGAAAATATAAAGATATTACCATTGCCATCTCTGATATAAACGAGTATAAAGAAAGATTAAGTTTAGTATTTAATATGGTAGATATTCCTTACTTTCTAGATGAACAAAAAGCCCCCCTAAACCACCCGTTAATCACCCTTATTTTAGCATAACTAGATATATTTATAAAGGGCTTTGAAAGGGGAACAATTTTAAGGTTTATAAAAAACCCATTATTTTTAGAAGATAAGAAAAAGGCTGATAATTTTGAAAATTACCTTTTGCAATATAATATAAACTATCGCAGAATATTTAACCCTTTCACCTTTGAACCTAATGGTGAAATCACAAAGGAAGAACTAGAAGAAATTAGGCAAAAACTTTGTGATTTATTAGCAAAATTTTCAGTTAAAGATATGCTAAACAAGTTAGACGTTCAAACTTCACTTTCAAAATTAGCCCTTTCATTAAAGGCGATTAATGAAGATGAGCAGTCTGCAATAACAGAACAAATTTATCGTTCAGTTGTAGGCTTGCTTGATGAAATGGCGTTAATTTTATCAAGCATAAAACTAACTTACATAGAATTTAAAAATATTTTTTCAAGTGGTGTTTCATCACTAAAATTATCAATAATTCCACAGCATAACGACGCTGTTTTCGTTGGCGAATTTAAAGAAACTGCTTTAGCAAAATCAAAAAATCTTTTCGTGCTTTCTTTAACTGATGCCGTGCCAAAAATTTCTTCAGACGTGTCTTTAATATCTGATAACGATATTAGCGTTTTAGAAGAAATTAAAGTTCTTGTTGAACCTAAAATTAGGGTTGTTAACCATAGGGAAAGGGAATATTTAGCAATGGCGCTTTCTTCTTTTGAAGAAAGGTTGTTTTTGTCATACCCTATGGCAGGTTTAGATGGAAAGGCTAATGAAAAAAGCGAAGTTATAACTTGTTTTGATAAGTTATTCAATATGCGCACCTTTAGTGAATATAACGGCTATTTGACAGAAAAGCAAGCCGTTAAGTCTTTTGCGCGCGCTTGTGGGGAATTTGCCGAAGGCAAAACCATTAACGATAAGGACTATGATTTTACAATTCCATCTTCATTTTATAGCGTTTATGATAAGGAAAAATTGTTGCCACTATTAAACAATGCAAATAAAGAAGTTAAAGAAAGGTTAACGGGGGATAAAATTTCTTTAATAAAAGATATATCTTCACCAACCACTATTGAAAAGTTTTATAAATGCCCTTATTATGCCTTTGTTCAGCAATTTTTAAGGATAAAAAATAGAGAAGTTGGCGAAGTGGACGTTCTATCTATCGGCAACATTATTCACGAAGTTTTGAATAGTTATATTAAGCAAATTAAAAATATTCAAAGCGAAAGTTTAGATAAACAAACTTCTGACCAAATGGTGGAAGAAATTATTAATACTATTTTTAAAGAAGATAAGTATAAAAAATATCTAAGCGATTTAGCAACGCTTAATACTATTAATAGAATTTCAAAAGAAAGCAAAGAATATTGCTATAAAACATACTTATCACTTAAAAAGTCAAAGTTTAATCAATCAAAAACTGAAGTTTCTTTTGGCGACGGGGAGTGGTGCACCTATCCTGCAATACCACTTCTTGATGGGAAGATTAAGTTGAAAGGCAAAATTGATAGAGTTGATGAAAACGATAAGTTCTTTAGGGTTATTGACTATAAAACAGGCGATAAGAAAATGCCTGAAAAAGATTTGTATAGTGGAACACAACTTCAACTATACCTTTATGCAGGCGCTATTAGGGAAAAATATCAAAGTGAAAAAACCCCGTCTGGCTTATACTATTTGCCTATTTTAAGCGCATACCAAAAAATGGAAGAAGAAGATAGGTTTTTAGCAACCGGCAAAACTTTAAATGATGATGAAGCAATTTTATCTAACGATACAGAGTTTTTTAGTAATAATAAAACCGACTTCGTGGATATTTTTGACGATAACAAAAATAAGTTAAAAAACATAACTGACAGGGAAGTGCTAAACGAATATATTGATTATGCAATAAAAATTAGTGAAAGTGCAGTTAAAAATCTTTCTGAAGGGGTAATAAAGGCCACCCCTTATGAAAAGGCGTGCGAATATTGTGAATATAGCGCACTTTGTGGCATGCATAACGCAACACCTAGAACGATTGATAGCGTTAGTGGCGTTTTCAAATGCAAAAAAGGGGATAAGGCTGATGAGTAATTTAACAAAAGAACAACTTGAAGTTATTAAGCATAACCAAGGTAATATTTTAGTTTCTGCATCAGCAGGTAGTGGGAAAACCCATACTATGATTGAAAGGTTAAAACGCTTAATCATAAAAGAGAATATTTCCCTAGACCAAGTTTTAGCATCAACTTTTACCGAAGCATCTGCTAGCGATATGAAAGAAAAATTAAAAAAAGCACTTGCAGAAGTTGTTGTTGGGAAATACGATAGAGAACTTTTAGGGGAATTAACTAAAGAGCAAATTAAATTTTGTTCAGAGCAACTTTTAGAAATTCCAACTGCCGATATAAGCACAATGCACTCTTTTTGTGGCAGAATTATACGCAAATACTTTTTTAAGGTTGGTTTATCACCAGACTTTAAGGTGCTTGATGAAACTGACGCCGTTTTATTAAAAAAGGAAAGCCTTGATAAAACTTTTAAGGATTTTTACGAAGAAAAAGAAGAGTGGTTTTCGCTTTTAGTTGACCGCCACGCATCTGGTAGAAGTGATAAAGGGTTAAAGGGTATGGTGCTTGATGCTTATAAAGACTGTATTTCTGAAGAAAACCCATTTGAGTTAATTGAAAAATATATTAGCGTTTATACAAGAGAAAATTTTGATTATTTTATCTCAAAACTAAAATCAACCTTGGATAAAGACCTAACTAGCATGCGTGATAAGTTAAGGTTTAATTTAGCCATGTTTGAACAAGCATCTCTTAAAAAAGGGGTAAATTTTACCTTTAATCTTTTAACTGCCGTAGAAAAGGCACTTTTAGAACAAGACCCTTATAAATTAAAAGGATTTGCTAACTATAAAATCAACTTGTCGTTTGATAGCAACTTAACTGAAATACTTAAAGAGAAAAAGCAAGAAGTAAAGCAAATTCGTGATAAGTTTATATCAAGTATAACGGCTTTTCTAAAATGCTTTGGCGAAAGTAGGGAAGAAGATTTTATTAAGTTTAATCAAACAAAAGTTCACACCGAATATTTTGTTAGAATACTTAATAGGTTTATTGAAAATTACAATAACCTTAAGCGTGAAGAAAACGCGCTTGACTTTAAGGATTTAGAGCATTTTGCTTTAAAAATTTTAGATGAAGAAGAAGTTAGAAATGCTATTAAAGAAAAGTATAAGTATATTTTTATTGATGAATACCAAGATACTAACGGCGTTCAAGAAGCCATTATAAATAAAATTGCTAACGATAACCTTTTTATGGTTGGTGACGTTAAGCAAAGCATTTATGGGTTTAGGGGTTGTAGGTCAGAATTTTTCGTTCAAAAAGAAAGAAAAATGACGGCGAATAAGGAAAGTGTTATAAGGCTAAACCACAACTTCCGTTCTGCCAAAAAAGTTATAGATATGGTCAACTCAATTTTCAATTATTGTATGACCGAAGAATTTTATGGCGAAAGTTATTTGAAGAACTCTCAACTTATTTCAGGGGGGCTTTACCCTGAAGAGTTTGAAGGTAGGGCGCAAATTCACTTCTTAAATAAGACTTTAGATGAAAAGGATAAAAAGGAAAAGGTTGAAGCCCCTAAACTTTACGATATCCTAAAAGATAACCCTAATGAAGATAATGAAAATAATGACTTAGCAACGCTAATTAGCAACATAATTTTAAGTGAACTTACTAAAACTATTTACGATACAAAACTTAAAAAAGAAAGGAAAGTTCAACTTGGCGATATTGCTATTATTAGTAGAAACAAAAATAATCAATATATTTCTGAACTTGTTAAAGGGCTTATTGCGCACGGCATACCTATTTGCGCAGAAGTAAGCCAAAACGTCTGCAATTACCCTGAAATTAAGGTGCTTATTAACGCCTTAAAACTTGCTGATTGCTTTTTGCAAGATTTACCATTAGCATCAACCTTAAAAAGCCCTATCGGCAATTTTACCGAAGAAGATTTGTTTGAAATGGTTAGGTTTTTTGATGACTTTGGTTTTGATAAAAAGGGTGGTTTTGTAGACGCATTTAATTTTTACTTGGAAAAAGGGAACAATTTACAATTAAAGGCTAGGCTTATAGAATTCAAAAATTATTTTGATAATATTAGGGCGATAGCAGATTTTGTTGGTGCGTTTGGGGTATTAGAAAAGTTAATTTATTCTTCAAATATGGAAGCCTATCTTTACGCTCAGGCAGGGGGCGTAGATAAGGTTGATAGGTTAAGGCGTTTTGTTAGCGCAAGTATATTAAACGGCAAAAATTTAACTATTCAAGAATTTTTATACCGCATAGAAAATTGTGATGAAGCCTTTAATTTAGCACCTTTCCCAAGTGAAAACAACGTTAAGTTAATAACGGCGCACTCAAGTAAGGGGTTAGAATACCCCGTTGTTATTGCGTGTGGGTTAGAATGTAGGTTTAGTTCGCAAGATGATTATAAAGAAGTTATGTGTAGCCGTGATTATGGTTTTGCATTACTAAACTATAATGATGAAAATAAAACTAAAAGCGAAAATGCTTTGCGTGGCGTTCTTCGTGATAATTTGCGTGTTGATAGGGTTAAAGAAGAAATGCGCTTGTTCTACGTTATGTTAACAAGGGCAACCTATTCATTGCATTTAACCTATATGGGCAAAGAAGATAGCCGTGGTGATGAGTTTATAGGCACGGGTAATTTTGTTGGGTATATTCCAAGAAGTTTACCTATTACCGAACATCTTAAAGAAGACTTGCAATTAACAAGAAAAGAGCAAGAAGTTAGAAAGGTTATAATAGTTAAAGAAGATGAACAAACGGCAAAAAAGATGAAAGAAAATTTTTCATTTACATATCCGTTTATTGAAGATTGTGATTTGCCGTTAAAAGCAAGCGTTACAGCCGTTTCTCAAAAAGACTTAGAAGAAGGGTTTTCATATTCAAAACAAATTTTTAATGAAGAAGATGCTAACGGCAAAATTGAAGTTAAAAAGGCAGACTTTGCTATTAATAGCGCCCTTGATAAAACGGATACGGAAAGTGGAACTATTGCCCATAAGATTTTAGAAAACTTTGATTTTACTTTAGGTGAAAGTTTAATTAATCAAGTTAATAACCTTTTAGATAGGGGCGTTTTAACCAAAGAAGAAGTTGCAAAAGTTAACCTAGAAAGAATTGAAAGCGCTATTAAAAGTGCTGGCTTAATAAATTTAGGTGGTAAAAAGATTTATAAAGAACAACCTTTCTTAATTAATATTCCGGCAAACTTAATTTTTGATACTAGTAGTAGTGAAAGCGTTCTTATCCAAGGGATAATTGACCTTTTGTTAATTGACGGCGATAATGCGCAAATTATTGACTATAAATATTCAACAAAAAGTAAAGATGGTTTAATAAACACTTATAAATCACAACTAGAACTTTATTCTTATGCAGTTAATAAAGTTCTAAATAAAACCATTACTAGTAAAACGCTAGTAAATATTTTCACAGGGGAAAGCGTTGACTTTTAATTTATAAAAAAGTTCGCCAAATTCCACCAAAAAAACTTAAAAAGTTCAGTTAATTTTACACCAAAAAGAAATAAAATGTTTTTTAGGAGTGTAAGATGAGTGAACTTTTTTTATTTATTGATTATTTAATAAAAAATTATATCAATGAAGTTGCTTTGCTTTTAATTAGTATTGTTTTAACAACTATTCTTTTTATAGTGTGGATATCTATTTTAAGGTTAAGTTCAAACTTTATTTTTATAAAAAAACTTAATTTTTTAATAATAGAACTATCATTTTTTATTTTACAAATTTCAATAAATATAATAGCAAATAAATCAATAGGCTATTCAATGCTTTATTTGTCGGTTGCACTTGTTTATTTAATTTTTATTTTTAGCGTTAAACAAAGAAAAGCAAAAACTAAAAAAGAACACAAATCATTTATTAAATATATTGATGATGAAATTAAAAGGACTTCCTTTTTAGATGAAGAAAAACCTTTGCCCAACGCTTGTTTAAATAATATGTTAGAAGAAGAAAACACTTCCTTAAACAATACTGCCACCTTATCTAGTAAAAAAAATAGTGAAGAAAGTGAAAAAAAGAAAACTGATATAGATTTTACCCACGTTAAAAACGTTTTAAGTAGGCTAGAATATTACCCCTTATCTTCAATGGATAAAAAACAGGTTAAAGAGTTAGAAAGTGCTATTTTACTAGCAGAAGGCGGGGATAATAGCAGGGCAAATAAAATTAAAATTAACGATTGTTTAGGTGCGTTGTTAAAAATAATGTCTAAGTACGGCGTGTGAAATAGATTAAATTAAGTAAGCCTATTATTTAGGCAGTAATTCTCTTAATTTTTATTGTTGACAATAGCGTATTATTTAGTGTATAATAAATACACTAATATATAGCAAAAAGGCAATAAAAAAGCATGAAAAAGAGAGTTATTTCATTTTTATTATCCTTAATAGTTATATTTACTTCGGCGTTCTGTTTGGTAAGTTGTAAACCTGAAAATAAGTTCACAGTTACCTTTGATATGGGCACGCAGTATGCAAATATTCGTTTAGCAAAGGGGTATGAAGATATACCTTTGGTGCAAACTGTTTCTAGTTATAAAGAACTTGTTGAACCACTTTTTGTTTGTGATGAAGCCTACCATATCGGTTGGAACGATATACTAAAAAACATTAACAAAACGACAACGCTTACTGCTGCGTGGTCAAATAAGCCGTTAGTTGTTGAATTTGAACCTGGCGCAGTTGACGCTGTTTGGGAAAGCGGGAACGAAACTGTAGTAACAAATTCGCCAGCATCTATTTCCCCACCTGAATATTCTAGGCCGGGGTATACCTTAGATGAAACTTGGGGTGGCATTAACTTTGATGCCTTAAAAGAAAACACAACTATTACTGCAAAATGGATTCCAAATAAATATAATATAGTTTTCCAAGAACCAGATGGGCAAAACCCAACCTTTAACGGGGATAATGACTTACAATTAAACCAAGATAATAAATATTATAAAGTGGTCACTTTTGGTACTGAAATAGGCAATTTGCCAACACCTATATCAAGTGAAAATAAAAAGTTTGCAGGTTGGCTAATAAACGGCACTTCAACGGCTATAACAAATCAAAGCGTTTATGAAACACCATCTGACGCTATACTTGACGCCGTGTGGCTTAACTCTAATCAATACGCCCTTATTTATGAAAACGTTGGGCTAGTTGATAACCCTATTTTCTATACCTTAAATCAAACTACTTTTAAGTTAAACAAACCAACTAAAAAGGGGTATGACTTTGTTGGTTGGACTTATGCAGGGCAAACCACACCACAGCAAGAAGTTTATATTGATACCACGATTAACGACCAACAAGTATTTACTGCGCATTGGCAAGTTAAAACTTTCACTATAAGTTTAGATGCTTTAAGTGGTGGCGTAGTGGATAAAACTAATATTATAGTCACCTATGGGCAAAGAATAGGCGAACTTCCTATTGCTACAAGAGATGGCTATGACTTTGTTGGTTGGACAACGAATAATAAAACCGAAGTTACTAAAAATACCGTTTGGAATATAGATGACCCTTCAATAAAACTAGTTGCCAAGTATAAAAGAATTTATACCGTTAAGTTTGTTCTAAAGGGTGAAACCGAAGGGGTTATGGTTAAGTGTAGGTTAGTGCCTAAATCTTATGAAGGCTACACTCTAATTCAAAGCGAAATGGAAGAAGATACTTATATTTGGGAAAACGTTAGGGAAGATACTAGGATAGATAATTTACCAAGTGCAGTTGCAATTAATTCTGAAGAATATAAATTCCGTTCTTGGAAATATCGTTCTAGTCCAACTAGTAAAAAGACCATAACGGTTAAACCTGGGCTAGTATTTTGTGAATCCAACTTCCCAGGAAGTTATGAAAGTGGCGTGATTGTTATTTATGCATATTCATTTAATAAGTGGTCGCCATTTTTCTAAAAAAAAATTAAATTTAATAAAAAATCGCTTGCCGTTCGGTGGGCGATTTTTTTAACTTTTTATACCCTTTTTTTCATATACTAACAAAAACAAAAGGGGGAAAATAGAAGTGACCAAACCTTTAATAGTGGAATTACCCTACCCTAAGATGGAAAAGCAAGAAGAAGATAAAAAAACAGCCCTAATATTATCTAAGGCTTATTCTGGATTACATAGTGAATTAAGCGCAATTTTGCAATACGTTTATCACCATTATTATTTAGAACAAATGGGTGAAGAAAAAATAGCAAAGACGCTAATAGAAATTTCTTTAGCAGAAATGATGCATTTATCTATGCTAGGTGAAACCTTACTTAAACTAGGACTAGACCCAAAATATATTAATTACACACCATTTTTTAGCGAACATTATTCAACTAAAAACTTATCGTATAGCAACCAAAAAGATAAAATGCTTTTAGATAATTTATCTGGTGAACTTGTTGCGATTGAGCAATATAAAGATATAATAAATAATATTACTAACCAAAAAGTTCAAGCACTTTTAGCACGGGTAATTTTAGATGAAGAGTTGCACGTAAAAGTGTTAAAAGAAGTTATGGAAGAATAGAAGTTTACAAATAAAATAAACTTGTACGATAAAAAGCTATAAAAACCTTTAATTTTATTTAAAACTTTAAAAAAATTAGAAAAACCATTGCAATTAATCGGTTTTTAATATATAATAAATTTGATATAAAGTAAACTTATTTATGGGGGAAAAGGTTAATGCTTAAAAATAAAAAGAAAACAAACGGTGGCGTTGGTGGCATAATCGTTGCTGATGAAAGCAAATCCATTGTTGCAGAAGGTTATAATAGGTTAAAAGATAACGTTTTGTATTTAAATGCTGATGGCAATAAAAAGGTAATTCAAATTGAATCAGCAGTTAAGTCTGAAGGTAAAACAACCGTTATTTGCAACTTGGCAGTTGCACTTGGTTTAACTGAAAAAAAGGTTGTTTTAGTTGACTTAGATTTCCGCCGTCCAAGGGCACATAGATTGTTTAAGGCTGAAAAAGAAATAGGTATTGCTGAATACGTTTTAGATAAAGTTGATTTAGATGGCATTACAAAGAAAACTTCTTATAAAAACGTTGACTTAATTACCCGTGGTGATGATATACACAATTCTTCACTAGTATTAGTTTCTGATAAGTTTAAGAACTTAATTAAAACTTTAAGGGATAAGTATGATTACGTTTTATTAGATTGCCCACCTATTTTACAAGTTTCAGACTATATGCATATAACAGAAGTTTCTGACGGGGTGTTGTTCGTAGTTGCTTACGCACAAACAACCAAAACTCAAGTTAGTGAAGCAATTAAGGAATTGAGAAAGAACGGAACCGATATTTTAGGTACTGTATTCTCTATGTATGATAAGAAGAAAGATAGGAATTATGATGGTGGTGCTTACGACGCTTACTATTATAAATCAGACGATAAAGATTAATTTTTAGTTAAGGGGAAAAATGGTAGATATTCATACACATATTTTGCCACTAGTTGATGATGGAAGTGCTTCGTTTGAAACGTCCCTTGCAATGCTCAAATCAGAAATAGAGCAAGGCGTAACAGATGTTATTTTAACACCGCATTATCGTAAAGACTATAAATTATCACCTGAAAAATTAAGGGAAGAATTTTTAGCCTTTTGCGAAAAAGTTAAACAAAACGGCATTCATATCAATCTTTATCTAGGGCAAGAAATTATGATTGATAAAAAGTTTAAATCACTTTTTGTTGAAAATATGGTTTTGCCGATAGGTCAAACGAAATTCGTTTTAATTGAGTTTAGCCAATCAATTCCGTTTGATATTTCCGAAGCAGTTTACGTTTTATCGCTTATAGGTTATACGCCGATAATTGCCCATATTGAAAGGTATAAGTATGCCGATATGGATATGGTTAGGGAAATTAAAGATTTAGGTGGTTTAATTCAAGTGAACGCCGATTCTTTAGTTGGCAAAGGCAAATTTAAATACGCAAGAAAGGTTAAAAATTTAATTAGCGAGGGGCTTGTTGATTTTGTGGCAAGTGATATACACGCTTTCCGTAAAAACACTTTGAAAAAATGCGCTAACTACGTTTCTAAAAAGTTTGGGCAAGGAGTTTATGAAAAGTTATTTATTAATTCAGCCCAAGTTTTAATAGAAAAAAACTAAAACATTTAAAGAAGTAAATTAATTAAAAAACAATTTACTTCTTTTTTTATAAAGGAATTTACTAGTAATGGAAAAAACGATTATAGCAATAGGCGGTGGGGAAATTCGCAATAAAACCACCCTAGAAATTGATAGATATATTGCCCAAAAAGCAAAATTACACGCTGGGGATAAAAGGGCAAACGCACTTTTTATAGGCACGGCTTCGCACGATAGTATGCCGTATTTTAATAGTTTTAGAAAAACTTATACTTCGGTTTTTGATATTAAAGCAGAAGTTGGTTTAATGGTTTACGGCGAAATGTCAATTGACAAAATTAAAGATAAAATTGAAAATGCTGATGCTATTTATATAGGTGGTGGCGATACCGTTTATATGCTTTCTAAGTGGGCTGAACTTGGCGTGGACAAGTTGATTATTGATGCATATAATAATGGCAAAATCATATGTGGACTTTCTGCAGGCGCTATTTGTTGGTTTACAAATATGTATACCGATTTTGAAATTATGCGTGGCGAAAGTTCTGAATACGTCTTAAAAGGCGGGCTAGGTGTATTAAAAGGCGCAATGTGCCCACACTTTAACGAAAGGGAAAGTGATTTTACTAAGGGGTTAACTTCGGGGTTAATTGATAGCGCATATTGTATAGAAAACGACTGCGCTATAGAGTTTATTAACGGCGAATTTAGTAAGGTTATTTCTGCTGGTGGAAAGGCTTATATGATGACTAAAACCTTTAACGGCATAGAAAAAAAGGAACTTAAATGAACAAAATAAATTTTAATAGCCAAATGGAAGAAATTATATCTAAATTAGATAAAAGTGGGGTAAAGAAAAGTTTATTACTTCACTCTTGTTGCGCGCCTTGTTCAAGTAGTTGCATTGAAAGGCTTAAAAATTATTTTAATTTAACCATTTATTTTTATAACCCTAACATGGACAGTGAAGAAGAATATTTATTAAGGTTAAAAGAACAAGTTAGACTATGTGAGTTATTGAATATTGATTATCTTTTAGAAGACTATAATAATAGTGATTTTATTTCAGTTGCAAAAGGTTATGAAAGTTATTTTGAAGGTGGCGCCCGTTGTGAAAGGTGCTTTAATTTAAGGTTAAATAAAACGGCTGAAAAAGCAAAGGAAAAGGGTTTTGATTATTTTGCCACAACCCTAACTGTAAGTCCACTAAAGAACGCGCAAAAAATTAACCAAATAGGTCTTGAAATAGAAAAAAAGGTGGGCGTTAACTTTTTACCAACCGATTTTAAGAAAAAGGGTGGATATTCTAGGTCAATAGAATTATCTAAAGAATATAATTTATATCGCCAAAACTATTGTGGTTGCGTTTATTCTAAAGAAAGGGCGAAATAAACTATAAAATATTATCTAGTGTAATCATAAAAGTGCGTGGAATTTGCTCTGCAAGTTCTTTTAATACTTCTACTTTAGAAATAGCGTCTTTCCACTCTTTATCACGCACAAGGGTAGCAGATTCACTAAGCCAAAGGTCAATTTCTTTAATTTCGTTATGTGGAATAAAAGCGTGCAAAACTTTCTTTTTGCTTAGCCAGTTTTGTTGAACGGCATACACGTCGTCTTGCGTGGCAACTTCAGTATCAATTTTTTCATATAAAACTTCTAAAACAGAGTGGAACTCTTTAAAATTATTCTGCACGTAAATATTTTCAAAAACAGCGCCAACTACAAGAATAATGGTAGCGCAAATAACTGAAACAATACACTTTATCACTAGTTATTCCCCCCAAAACAAAAATTCAAAATTTTGTATTTTTGTTTTTTTTCTTTTAAATAAACCCTGCCGTTTTCATCAATAGTTAAAATTTCAATATTTTTGGTTTTTAGATTGTTTTTAACTAAAAAGTTATTAAGATTATCGCTAGTGGTGTTAAGTTTAATTATATTGTTAAAGTTGGTTTTGCCTTCGCTTATTACTAATAAAGGCAGGGCAGGGCTTTTATTTTGCCTATCTGGGTTTTCTAGTGGGGAAAGTTTGCCGTTAGATTCAAATATGGCGTAAGATAGGTCGTCAAAAGAATAATACCCACTAGAACGCATAGATTCAATTAAGTCATCAACCCCTAAATTATTGCGCTTAAGTTCTACTAAATCAACCCCGTTTTTATTTATAACTATACTAGGTTTGCCGTTTATTATGCTTTTAATAAAAGCACCACTTTGTTCTAAAATAGAAAAAATTTGGTGAACTATAAAAAGGGTAATAATCGCAACTATTCCATATAGTAGGGGGATAGAAACGTCCGTCATAGGGATACACGCTAAATCGGCAATAATTAAGGTAACCACAAATTCAAAAGGTTGCATTTCAGCAATTTGGCGCTTGCCCATTAAACGCATAACTATAATTAAAGTTATATAAACTATTAAAGTTCTAATAAAGGTTATTACCATACCATTTAGTTTAGGTAAATAATGGTTTTTTATTCTTTTATTACGCTTGACTTATTTAATTTAGTTTGATATTATTAAAGTATAGAGTAGCAAAGATGCGTGAAGTGTTGCAAAATGGGATGTCGTTTGCAAACGAAAGGTTTTTATCTGCGGTATCTTTGCGCGTCCGCTATTATTAAAAGCGATATTAGTTTAATTTTATATCGCCATAATTTTATCGGTCTCTCTAAAAATATTTTTAGGGGATTTTTTTATGTTTAATAATCTTTTAGCAGGAATACCTAACCCTTTTGATATTTCTGATATATTTAGGAATATCAAATCTAGGTGGTACGTTTACTTAGTGGTTGCAATAGTAATTGCCCTTTTATTAGTTTTTGTTTTCGTTAAAAAGAAAGAGCGCAACAAACTAACGCCAACACAAAAAATAGTTTACACGGCTGTTTTAACCGTGCTTTGCTTTTTATCAAACTATTTAACCATAAAGGTTTCTGACGTGTGGCAAATTTCATTAGTGGCAACGGCTGGTTTTATTGCCGGCTATCTAATGGGTTCAGGGCTTGGGTTTGTGTGCGCATTTTTAGGTGATTTTATTTGTGGAATTGTTGCACCGCTTGGCGTTTATAGTCCTGTTTTAGGTTTAGGCACGGGGCTAATGGCGTTTATACCAGGGCTTATTTTTGAAAGGTTTAAGTTTAATGATTATGCTAAAATAGTTATATCTTATTTAGCCGTGTTCATTTTAGCATCACTTTTCGTTAATACTTTAGGTTTAGTTTTATTGTATGGTTTCCCTATGGACGTTTATATTGCAAGGCTACCATCAGCATTATTAACCTTAGTAATTAACTTAGCCGTTAGTATTATTTTTATTCCACTATTCCCAAGAATATTGCCTAAAGATAAGTTCTATATAGAATAAAAATTACTTTTAGAATAAAAGCACCTAGTAGTTAACTAGGTGTTTTTGTTTTAAAATTTTTATTTTTGGCTAAACTAAAAAATAGAACTAAAAGGTTATTATGGAAAATAAAAAGGCAAAAATTTTACCCACTACTAAAAAAAATAAGGGTTTAGGCTTAATAATAAGTTTAATAATTATTCAACTTTTGCTTTTAATATATTTATGTATAAAATTTACCGTTTCCTTTAACATCTTTTTTATAGGTAGCATTGTTTTAAGTATATTAACTTGCATTTATATACTTTCAACCAAAAAGAATTCCCACTCAAAAGCCGTGTGGATAATATTTATATTAACTTTCTTTTTCTTTGCATATATACTATTTTGGCTATCAAGTGAAAGAATATTTTTGCTAAGTAAAAGTAGGCGATATAAAGCCGTTTATCAAAATATTGCAGATTTTAATTTAATTGATAATAAAATTAAAAGCATTTCGCCATTAACTAAAAGGCATATAAACTTTTTATATTCAACGGGTAAGTTTAAGGCTTATACTAATACCCATTGCGCCTATTATGAAAATGGGGAATTATTTTTTGAAAGCGTTTTAGGTTTAATAGAAAAAGCCACAGAGTTTATTTTTATTGAGTTTTATATTATTAAAGACGGGGCTTTATTAGATAAATTTATATCCTTATTAACCTTAAAAGCAAGTCAAGGGGTAAAGGTAAGAATTATTTATGATGATTTTGGAAGTAAGCGTTTCTTTTCAAAGATAAGCAAACTAAAACTAACTAACGCTGGAATAGAACTAAAAGCCTTTAACAAGTTTTTTCCTATAATTTCAGCAACGCTAAATTACCGTGACCATAGAAAAATTATCGTTATTGATGGCAACGTTGGTTTTACGGGTGGGTGTAATCTTGCTGATGAATATATAAACGAAGGTAAACTTAACGGCGTTTGGAAAGATGCAGGTATAAAGATAAAAGGCGAAGGGGTAAACGCACTCACCCTTATTTTTTTAAGACAATGGGAAGTTTTAAGCAAAATAAAAGAAGACTATGCGCCCTTTCTTACTAAAACCAAAGAAGTAAATAGAAATTCAATAGTTATACCTTTTGCAGACGGGTTAGAATATACCCACCCTATAGCAAAGGGTATGTATGAAAATTTAATAAGTAGTGCTAATAAATTTTTATATATAATGTCGCCATATTTTATTTTAGATGATAGCACCTTAAATTTATTGATAAACAAGGCGCTTAGTGGTGTAGAAATTAAAATTTTTTTGCCACAAATACCAGATAAATTTTTTGTTTATAACCTTTCAAAAAACAATGCTGAAAAACTTTTAGATTACGGCGTTAAAGTGTATATAGTGAAAAACACGTTTTTGCACTCTAAGGTTATATTAAATGAAAAATTTGCAATAGTTGGTAGTATTAATATGGATTTAAGAAGTTTTTATCAGCAGTTTGAGTGTGCAGTTTTTACAGACGATATTTATTTAATAAATAGCGTTAAAAAAGATTTTAATAAAACGATTTTAAATAGTAAAGAGTTAACTAAAGAAGAAAGGTTAACTAAAAATCCTTTTTATAGGGTAATTCTAAGCGCAATGCAACTTTTTGCCCCCTTAATGTGACTAGTTAGTTTTAAGGGGGTTTAGTTTTGCTTTTGGTTTTTTAATTTTAGCCTTTAATAAATCAACGCTAATTAGGTTAAAACCAAAGAATAGTAAAACTTGAAAAATTAGCATACTACTAGAGCAAACTATAAAGGTTAAAAATATCCCTAAAACTGATAATAAAAGTTTTTCAAGCATAAGCCCGAATATTATGGTTGGCACACAAAGTAAAGTGGATAGTAAAAGGAATTTAAGGTATTTAGGTTTTTCAACACAACACTTATTTAATAAAATTAAATTTAGCACGCTTGTTATTCCATAAATAAAGGTAAAGCCCACCACTAATGAGTATATACCCAAAATTTGTGGCAAAAAGATTACGGATAAAAGCATAAAAACTTCACTTATAATATAGTAAATTAAGGTTTTATTTTCCTTGCCCATTGAATTAAGCATACTAGTAGTTATGGCAGATAAACTCATAAAAATCATTAAAAATGCACTAACGCAAAGGTAATCGCCACACGCATTGCCGTTAAACACTAAAAGCCCTATTTCTTTGCCACAAACCGAAAAGGTTGGCACGAACAAACAAGTTAAAAAAAGGGTAAATTTTAATGCCTTTTCAATATCCCTTTTTAGATAGTGGTGGTTGTTTTTATAATAGTTTTCAGAAATTTCAGGCACTAAAACCAAAGTGAACGAGCCTATTAGTGAAATAGGCGTGCAAAGAAGTGGTATTGCTTGCCCAACTGCAGAACCAAATAAACTTATTGCATTGCTACTTGAATAGCCTGCTGAAATTAAGCGCAATGGAAGTATGGTTGATATAAGTGAGTTTGCAAGTGAATTAGCCGTTCGCATTGCAGTTATCGGCACGGCAGAAGATATAAGTGGTTTGAATTCAGAGATAGGGTTTTTAAGTTTATTTTTTCTAACAAAAAACACTATGCTTGCAAGGCTAAAAGAAAAAAGGTAAGAAACTAAAACGGCAACCCCTGCAAAGTAAGCGCCCGTATAAATATCATCAACAAAACTTATTAGGGCAATGCCCACCAAAATCATAACAAGTTCTTCTAGTAGTTCAATTATGCTATAAGGCAAAAAGTCTTTATTTCCCCAAAAAACGCCCCTTAAAACGGCATAAACGGAAGTAAATATTAAGCCTGGCATTATAACCTTAAATATTTTTATACAGCGAATATCTGCAAATAAGAAACTAAAATTATCTGCAAATAATATAAATATTAGGCATAATGGAATGGCAACTAAAAGGGTAAAAACAATACCTGCAGTAATAATTTTAGAAACTCTATCCGGTTGATTTTGTGCTTTATATTTAGTCATTAACCTAGAAACGGTTATAGGCGTTCCACTAGAACAAAGGGTAAATAAAAGGGCAAAAACCGAAAGGGCAACTTGGTATAAACCTATGCCTTCTGCACCTATCGTTCTAGATAAATAAATTCTATATAAAAACCCTAAAAACTTTTCACTCATAGAGAAAATAGTAACAAT
>JAZRDW010000013.1:0-6796 GCA_045660505.1 Christensenellaceae bacterium
ATCCCTGATAAAAAGGAATAAATAATACCATAAATTGCACCGAAAGATAAGCAAGCAATAAATATGAAAAATTGATGTTTTGAAACAAACATTATTTAAATATCCTTTTAATAAAAGGTGCTTTTTTGTGGTTATATTTTATTTCAGATATAACCCCTTCTGCCATAAGATTACCCGTGCTTTTATTAAATGCTGTTATTTTTAGATTATCACCTAAAATGGTAATTTTATTTCCAGAAATAGTTAGTTTTAAGCATTGTTCACTAAACCCATCAACCGTTGACACCCCTGTCATTGATAGTCTTTTTCTATCTTCAAGTAAAATTTTTTCTGCTTCAAAATTGTTTTGCGTATTAACCATAATATTCTCCTTTTTTATATATACTTTATGCCCCAAATTTTAAGGTTAAAACACAAAAAATAAAAAAGGTGAAAAAATTCACCTTTTTATATGATTTATAATATAATTTCAGTTAAAGTATTATCAACTTGGTCACAAGACGTTAGATAATATTCAATGCCGTTCTTTTTAACAAGTTTATCAGACCTAACGTTTTTGCCGTGCAAATGCCCATAAACGACCTTATCAACCTTATATTCTTCAAAAATATCAGTAAATAGCGTGTTTTCCCTATGCACGTTAAATGGTGGATAGTGTATTAAAGCAATAACCTTATCACCATCTTGTTTTAATTTTTGGCAATCTTTTAATGAAAGTTTAAGCCTTTCGGTTTCCCTTAAGTATATTTTTCTATCTTGTTCGTTAAAATCAGGGCTTCCAGAAACACTCCAACAGCGTGAGCCACAAATAACTACGCCATCAAAACGAATGCTATCATTTTGCAAAGCATAAAAGTTGCAAGGCAAAATATCCCTAACCTTACCTATGCCACTCCACCAGTAATCGTGGTTGCCTTTAATAAGTATTTTTTTGCCTGGCAAATCAGCAAGATATTCTAAATCAATTTTAGCATCATCAATATTCATAGCCCAACTAATATCGCCACCGATAAGAACTAAATCTTCATCAGTCACCTTATTTACCCAGTCTTGGCGAATTTTATCCATATAGTTAACCCAGTTGCCACCGAAGATATCCATAGGCTTATTCGTAGAAATTGATAAATGCAAATCACTAATAGCAAAAATCTTCATAGATAAATTTTAACACAATTATTTATATTTTTCAAGTAAAAGTGTTAAATTTAATAATATAAAAAAGTGGTATGCTTAATACCACTTCTCTATTTTAACATATCTATTAAATATTTATTGCGGGAACATAGGTAATTCAAAGAACCCAGCACAAACTTCTTGCGTGTATTCTTGGCATGGTGGAATAGCAGCATATCCGTATGCAGGGATAAGCAATTCAACTTCACTAACGATTTTAAGAATAATAGAAACACAAGCCCCTATTGTGAACACACCTTCACCAGTATAACTGCCTTGTGTTGACACAAGTGAAACAACTGCTTCAACGTTATATGGCATAATTGATGCAGACGGAATATTTAAAATAACGTCTTTAGTAATAGTCGTTGTGCTTGTGGCAACACCTTCTACACCGTTTGCATCAGTATAGGCAACAGAAACAGGAATTGTTATATCTGCTTTTACCCTTGCAGACCCTTGCCTTTCTGGTAATGGGTCAATAATTAAATTACTAATCGTACCTTGTGAAAGGGTGCTTCTTGCACTAACAAAAGTTTATGGATATGTAGGATTTGGTGGCGTAAAATTAGTTAAAGGTAAAACAATATCATTAAGTTGAGTTTGTTGCATACAAGCATCAAACACTTTTTTAACTTGAATACACACTTTTTCGCATAAACCGTTTAGTGGGTTCCCGTTAATTTGCCCCGGGCATCTATCCGATTGAAAATTACAAAAAAACGACATAAGAATTCTCCTTTTAGTTTTATACTTTAATATATGCTTTTACCATACCCTTATGACACAAAATAAATAAAGCGACCTAAAATACTTTAAGTCGCTTTTATTTTATTTATTAAGAATAAATTAGTAATTATAACCTAATTCAATAGCCTTAATATTGTTTTGCAATAATTCTGCCTTTTTAGCAGGAACCATTTGGGCTAAACTGTTTTTAATTTGGTCTAAAGTTAAAACAGATGTTTCTTTAATAACCTTACCCAAAATAATCATATTTGCTAAGCCGTTTAATTCATTATCACTAGCAAGTTTTGTTGCTGGAATACCAACGGTCACAATATCACTTCTAAGGTCGGTTTTGTTAATTAATGAACTGTCATAAATAACGTAGCCACCTTTTTCAGTATCATTATAATACTTTTCAAGTGAAGGTAAGTTCATTGCAATCAAAATATCAGGCTTATCAACGATAGGTGAACCGATAGGTGTTTCACTTAAAGTGATACTACAATTTGCCGTACCACCACGCATTTCAGGGCCGTAAGATGGCAACCAACTAACTTCTAAGCCGTTTTTTAAGCCGGTATAAGCAATCGCCTTACCCGTAAACAAAATACCTTGTCCACCGAAACCTGCAATAAGGATTTTAGTAGTTTTACTCATATTACTTTTCCTCCTTATATTTATCTTTATAAACGCCTAGTGGATAATATGTTTCCATATTTTCTTCCAACCATTTAAGTGCTTCTTTTGGTGATAAACCCCAGTTTGTTGGGCAAGTTGATAATACTTCAATTAAAGTAAAGCCTTTACCTTCCATTTGATATTGGAAAGCCTTTTTCAATGCTTGTTTTGTTTTCTTAATGTTTTTAACGTTATTAACTGCAACTCTTTCTAAGTATGCTGCGCCATCAACTTGTGAAAGCATTTCGCACACTTTTACAGGATAGCCAACAACTGTAACGTCACGACCATAAGGTGATGTTTGTGTTACTTGGCTAGGAAGAGTTGTAGGTGCCATTTGACCACCTGTCATACCATAAATAGCATTATTTACGAAAATTAATGTAATATTTTCGCCCCTTGCTGCAGAGTGAACTGTTTCAGCAGTACCGATAGCAGCCAAGTCCCCATCACCTTGATACGTAAATACAACGTTTTCTGGGTTAGCACGCTTTGCACCGGTTGCTACTGCAGGCGCTCTGCCGTGTGGTGCTTGTATCATATCTACGTTAAAATAATTATATGAGAATACTGAACAACCAACTGATGCAATACCAACAGTTTTGCCAGTAACGCCAAGTTCAGATAAAACTTCAGCAACAAGGCGGTGAATAATACCGTGTGTACAACCTGGGCAATAGTGCAATTGATTATCAGTTAACCCTTTGGTTTTTTCAAATACTACCATTGTTGTGCTTCTCCTTTGTTAATTTGTTCTAATTTGTTAACAACTTCGTCTGGTGTCATTATAACGCCACCTGTTCTACCATAGAAATAAACAGGTTTTGCACAGTTGATAGCAAGTTTAACGTCATCAACCATTTGACCCATATTTAATTCAACTGACAAGAAGTTTTTAACTTTTGATGCTGCATTTTTAAGTGCATCCTTAGGGAAAGGCCATAATGTAATAGGTCTAATCATACCTACCTTAATACCTTTCTTTCTAGCATCCATAATAGCGTTTTTGCATACCCTTGCTGCAATACCGAAAGCAACAACGCAAGTTTCTGCATCATCCATCATGAATTCTTCATACATAACTTCGTTTTCTTCAATAACTTTATATCTAGCATACCTGTTGATATTCCATTCTTCAAGTTGTGCTGGACTTAAAGATAGAGAGTTAACAACGTTTCTACCTTCGTGGTATTGTGTACCAGTTGTTGCCCAAGGCTTGTCATATTCTTTAACTTCGCCAAGTTCTAAACTAACAGGTTCCATCATTTGACCCATTGTACCATCTGCTAATAACATAGCAGGCATTCTATATTTATCTGCTAAATCAAATCCCTTAAACGTTAAATCAACCATTTCTTGAATTGATGCAGGTGCTAAAACTATAAGTTTATAGTCACCGTGTCCACCACCTTATAATGCTTGGAAATAGTCTGATTGAGATGGTTGAATACCACCAAGACCTGGGCGACCCCTTTGAACGTTTACGATTAAAGCAGGTAAAGCACTACCAGCAAGGTAAGAAATACCTTCACTCTTTAATGAAATCCCTGGGCTAGAAGAACTAGTCATAACCCTTTTACCACAAGCAGCAACACCTAAAACCATGTTGATAGCGGCAACTTCTGATTCTGCTTGTAAGAAAGTTCCACCGATTTTAGGCATACGCTTTGCCATATATGCAGCAACTTCTGTTTGCGGTGTGATAGGATAGCCAAAATAATATTTGCACCCTGCCATTATAGCCGCTTCAGCAAGCGCTTCATTACCTTTCATCAATACTTTTTCTGCCATAATTCACCTCTACTTTTCCACCGTAATAACCGTATCAGGGCACATTGTTGCGCAGAAAGCACAACCTATGCACTTTTCACTATCGGTTACAACTGCTGGATGATAACCTTTTGCATTAATTTTTTCTTTAGAAAGCATTATTATTTGCTTAGGGCAAACTGTTTCACACAATCCGCAACCTTTGCAACGCTCTTCATCAAAAGTAACTTTTGCCATTATTTTCTCCTTTATTGCCAGTCCCCATATTTAATAGGTTTTATAGGCAATATATGTTTTATTTTAATTTTTAATTGTTCATCAATAATATCTTCTCTTACTGCTGAAAATTTAACAGGTAAACCTATTCTACTAGAAAGTTCTTCAGTAAATTTTAAGCCGTATAAAATATTTTCTTTAGTGGTTTCTATACCCAAATTAGCATTATTAACTATTGCAGTAAATTTTAGCCCGCCAGCCTTTTCTATTTCGTTTTTAACTTCAATTGCGCCCTCAATAGTTCTTGTTTCAGGTCTATAAGGGTTAACAACAAAGAAACACTCAAAATTGCCTTCTTCTTTTATTTTATCCCTAAACCTACCTAGTGCTAAAGCACCCCTATCGTCGCCACCTATATCAGCAACGGCATAACTATCTAAATCATCAACCATTTTATATGATTTTGCGTTCATTGCAGGAATATCTACGTTTGTTTCAGCAAAGGGTGAAACAACAAGTTCTATGCCGTGCTTATCTAAAAGATTACTAGCGTCAATTGTACGGAAATATGGGTTAACTATATCTAAATCATAAATGCTAACTTTTTTGTTCTGGTTGCTTAATGAAATAGCATAGTTTACTGCAATAAAGGTTTTACCACTACCATAATGCCCCATAAAAACGTTAACACGCTTTGAAAACATTATCTTTTCACCTTATAGCACCAACCGCGTTTGTCTGGATTTTTGCCCCATTGAATTCCGGTTAGTTCGTTATATAATTTTTGGGTTAATTCACCAATTTGGTTGTTTGAAACGATATGGTCTTTATCCTTATAGAAAAGGTGACCGATAGGTGAAATAACAGCGGCTGTACCTGTTCCCCAAGCTTCTTCTAATGTGCCGTTTTCAGCGGCTTCCATAAGTTCATCAACAGAAATTAACCTTTCAGTAACGGTGTAGCCCCATTCTCTTAGAATTTCAATACTAGACTTTCTAGTAATACCTGGTAATACTGAACCGGTTAACATAGGTGTAACGATTTCGCCGTTAATCTTAAACATAACGTTCATTGCGCCAACTTCTTCAATATATTTTCTTTCAACGCCATCTAGCCACAATACTTGTGAAAAACCCTTTTCAGCAGCCCTTTTGCCAGCCCTTAATGACGCTGCGTAGTTGCCACCGCATTTAGCATAGCCAGTACCACCACGAACTGCCCTTACGTCTTCACTTTCAATACTAATTTTAACAGGGTTTAAGCCTTCTTTATAGTAACTACCTACAGGTGATAAAATTATAACGAAAGTTGCATTATTAACTGCGTGAACACCTAAAGATTCATCATTACCGAACATAAATGGACGGATATAAAGTGAAGTGCCAGGTTGGTCTGGTATCCATTCATAATCAACGTTGATAAGTTCAGTTAAAGCCTTAACTGCAAATTCTTCGTCAACAGTTGGCAAACACAATCTTTCAGCAGAATCGTTCATTCTCTTAAAGTTTTCAATAGGTCTAAACATTTGGTAGCCATCAGCAGTTTTATAAGCCTTCATACCTTCAAAAATTTCAGCGCCGTAATGTAAAACGGTTGACGCTGGGTGAATAGGAATATAACCAAATGGAATAATTTTAGCATCGTGCCAGCCATTTGCGTCTGAATATTGCATAACAAACATATGGTCGGTAAAATACTTGCCAAAACCAAGATTAGAAAAATCTGGCTTTTGTTTTAGCGTTGTTGCTTTTTCAATTTTAATTTCTTGCATAATTTCACCTCTATAAAATTACATGTTTTTTATTCTTTCAATTGCGTCTTCACGCATTTTATACTTTAATATTTGGCCTGCTGCGTTCATAGGGAATTCCTTAACGAAAATAAAATATCTTGGAACTTTATGTTTTGCCATGTGCATACAGCCGTATTCGTTCATTTCTTCAACACTTGAAGTTTGACCTTCTTTTAAGATGATATAAGCGCACGCTTCTTCGCCGTATCTTGGGTCTGGAACACCAACAACTTGAACGTCACGAACTTTTGCGTTAGTTAAATAGAATTCTTCAATTTCCCTTGGATACAAGTTTTCGCCACCACGGATAATCATATCCTTAATTCTACCAGTAACTTTGTAATATCCATCTGGGGTTCTACAGCAAATATCCCCACTATGTAGCCAACCGTTTTCATCAATAGTTTGCTCGGTGGCTTTTGGCATTTTATAATAGCC
>JAZRDW010000014.1:0-4327 GCA_045660505.1 Christensenellaceae bacterium
GCGATAAGTGAAACTTCGGCATCATTAAGTTCTTTATCTAGCATAAACGCCTTTTGTGTATCAGTTAAACTGCTTGTTGCGTTTTGAACTTGCCCCCTAATAGTTTGTTTAGCCATAACTTCAAACACAGGCTCTACGTAAATTAAAAGTTCTTCATCAGTTGCTTGCCCTAAGTATGATTGTAAAACTTCCTTTTCTACGCCAAGTTGGTTAGCATATTGAGTAAGCACCATATCAATTATGTAATTCTTAAAGGTAGCATCTGTTTTAAAGCGTTCTTTCAAGGCAGAAACAGCCGTGTCTAAGTTATCCTTTTCAGTTTTTAAACATAAAACGTCTAAGTAAAGGGCTGCCTTTTCACTTTCGCTTAAGGTTGAAACGGTGTTCTTAAATTCAGTTGCCTTTTCAGCATCAGTCATTTTATCTATTTGTGACTTAAATGGTAAGCCTGTTAAAATATCAACCTTTGGGTTGGCTTTTTGTGCCTTAACAACTGCAGTTTCATCTGCTTTCTTTATAACGTGTTCGGTTAATAATTTTGTGTATGCTATACCAGAAGAAAGCATAGGCGCATCAACGTCAGCCTTAGGTCTAATAATACCCGTTATCTTTAATTCTAAAGAACGTTCGTAAATACTTTCTAATAAAAGGTCGCTAGTGTCAATATACACGCCGTCCCCACGGTTTTGGAATTTATCTGCAGGTAAAACAGTTCTAAACTTCATACCACGTAGTTGTTCATAGGTGTATTTAATACCATTTCTTTCAATGGTTTCTCCCCTTGAAGATGCGTCAATCATATCGTAAACGTCTTGTTTACTTATTAATCCTAACGCATATAAAGTAAGGTCAGAAATTTCATTATTTTCATTAACAACTAAAACAACTTCGTTATAATCGTTTGGCCAAGAACCACCATCAATAAGTTCATACTGGTCGTAAATCAATTTGTTTATAAGGTTGCCGTCAGTTCCAGAAAGTAATTCTTTCCACATACCAGATGCACCTGGCATAAATGAAGAAATTGCACCCATATTGCCTGATTCAGCATCAAAACCACCCGTAAAATTGCCGTTATTTATTAAGCCTTGCACGTATTTGGTTAAAACTTCAGTCATAAGTTCAGCCGTGTCAGACTTTATCAAAACGCCGTCAGGGTCTTTAGTATAAATTTGCAAGTCTAAATCATATGTATATTGAACGCCGGAAACGGCTGAATAAAGTTTAGAATTTTCATCTTTCAACTCATTATCTAAAAAGGTTTTGAAAGACTTTAAGTCATTTTTAGTAGTACCCGTAGTGGTCAATGCGTTTGCCATTTCAATCAAAATAGGGTTTTCATAAACGGCATCTTTATCGTGCGAACTTGAACTTCCACCTATCCCCATAAATGATTCCATAAGTGAAGTTAAGTCCATTGATTCGGTTTCAATAGTTATAGGGTAAGAAGAAAGTGTGCTTTCTTGAACGTGGTTAATATACCCCGTTGTACCTTGTGAAACGGCAAGAATAAGTGAAATACCTATTATACCTATACTACCTGCAAAAGAAGTTAAAATGGTTCTGCCCTTTTTGGTAAATAAGTTTCTTAACGACAACTTAAACGCTGTCCACCAACTCATTTTAGCCTTTTTTTGTTTAGCCTTTTTCTTTTTAGGGGTTGCTTTTTCAAGTTCAAGTTTTTTTAACTTTTCATCTTCAACTTCTTTAATTTCATCTTCTTCTGAAAAAGGTGAAGTATCTTCAACGATTTCACCGTCAACAAGGCGAACAATTCTAGTAGAATATTGTTCGGCAATTTCTGCGTTGTGGGTAACCATAATTACCAACTTATCCTTGCTGATTTCCTTAATAAGTTCCATAATTTGAACGGAAGTTTTGCTATCTAACGCACCGGTAGGTTCATCAGCAAGCAAAATATCAGGTTCGTTAACAAGCGCCCTAGCAATAGCCACCCTTTGGCATTGCCCACCTGATAATTGATTTGGCTTTTTATAATATTCACCCTTTAAGCCAACCCTATCAAGCGCCTTAATAGAACGGGCAGTTCTTTCTTCCTTGCTAATACCGCCGATGGTTAAAGCAAGTTCAACGTTCCCTAAAACCGTTTGGTGTGGAATAAGGTTATAACTTTGGAAAACAAAGCCTATGCGTTGGTTTCTATAAGTATCCCAATCGCTATCCTTAAAATCTTTGGTGCTTTTACCTGAAATGATTAAGTCCCCTGAAGTGTATTTATCTAAACCACCAACGATATTAAGAGTTGTAGTTTTACCACAACCAGATGGACCTAGAATAGACACAAATTCATTTTTACGGAAAGAAATATTAAGCCCTTTAAGAACTTCAATTTCGCCCGTGCCAACTTGATAATTTTTTGTAATGTTTTTTAATCTTAACATATACTTTTACCTTTTCTTTGTATTACAATTCTATTATATTATATCATAAAAAATTAAAAAATCCTTTAAAATATTAGTATAAATAAAGGATTTTTTATGAATTATTGTTGAATTTTATTAATTAAATAATTTGTGAAAGAGCATTAACGAAAGCAGTAGTATCTTCAACGGCAAGCCCTTCTAAAAGTCTTGCTTGTTCGTATAAAACTAAAGCGTAATTTTTTAAGTTTTCCTTATCTTCTTCGTAAGCCTTTTTAAGCGTATCAAAAATCTTGTGGGTGTGGCTTATTTCTAGAATTTTTTCGGCTTTCATCTTTCCATCACTATTAGGCATAGAATTAAACACCTTTTCCATTTCAATAGAAATATCGCCACTTGCAGTTAAGCAAACAGGATAGGTTTTAAGTTTAGAAGTAAGTTTAACTTCCTTAACCTTATCCCCCAAAATATTTTTAATTTCTTCTAACAAGCCTTTGCTTTCTTCGGCTTTAGTGTCTAATTCTTTCTTTTCTTCATCACTATCAAGTGAAAAATCTGATTCGGCAACAGACTTAAACTTCTTACCTTCAAAGTCAATTAAAATTTTAGCGATAAATTCGTCAACGCCGTCCTTAAAGTATAAAATTTCAAAGCCTTTATCTTTTGCTTTTTCTATTTGTGGAAGTTTATCAATTTTATCATAACTTTCGCCACAAGCATAGTAAATTTCTTCTTGTGATAGTGGCATTTCTTTAATATATTCACCTAAAGTGACAAGTTTTTGCTTTTTAGAAGAATAGAACATTAACAAATCTTTAAGTTTATCTTTATTCATACCAAACCCAGCGTAAACGCCAAACTTGATAGATAAGCCGAACTCTGCAAACATTTTTTCATAAGTTTCTCTCTCATCAGAAAGCATCTTTTTAAGTTCAGCAATAATCTTCTTTTCTAAACTTAACGCAATAGACTTAACTTGCCTATCTTGTTGTAAAATTTCACGCGAAATGTTTAAAGATAAATCACTTGAATCAACAATACCCCTAACAAACCCAAAATAATCAGGGATAAGTTCATCACACTTTTCCATAATCATAACGCCGTTGCAGTATAACTTAACGCCTTTTTTATAATCTTTTGAATAATAATCGTATGGCGCACGGCTAGGAATATATAAAAGCGTATCGTAAGTGACAGTCCCTTCAATTTTAGCGTAAATACCCTTTAATGGGGCATTATAATCGTGGAATTCGTTTTTATAGAACTCATCTAAATTTTCTTTAGTCACTTCAGATTTTGGCTTTTTCCAAAGTGGAACCATACTATTTAAGGTTGAAAGTTCGCTAAATTCTTCATATTCAGGCTTGTTATCATCACTACCATCTTTTAGTTTAGTGCGTGTAATCATCATTTGAATAGGATAACGGATATAGTCTGAATATTCTTTTACTAAAGAAGAAATTTTATATTGTTCTAAAAAGTCTGAATATTTATAATCTTCGTTATCGGCTTTTAGGTAAAGAATTATTTTTGTGCCAACTTCTTCCTTTTCAGTTTCCTTTATGGTATAGCCTTCTACCCCAGCGCTTTCCCACAAATACGCTTTATCACTACCATATTTTTTAGTGTAAACTTGTATTTTATCAGCAACCATAAAAGCAGAATAGAACCCAACGCCAAATTGACCTATAAGTTCGTTATCCGTTTTATCAGCATTTTCCTTTTTGAACGCTAAAGTGCCAGATTCGGCAATAGTGCCTAAATTCTTTTCTAAATCTTCATCAATCATACCTATACCGTTATCTTCAATGGTAAGGGTTTTGTTCTCTTTATCAATAGAAATGCTAATCTTAAAATCACTATTTATATTAGTATCCGTTAAAGAAATAAACTTAAGTTTATCTATTGCGTCGCTTGCGTTAGAAATTAATTCCCTTAAGAAAATT
>JAZRDW010000015.1:0-3916 GCA_045660505.1 Christensenellaceae bacterium
TCTTCGATTACGGAACGCCTTGGAACGGCAAACATCATTTGGATACCGATTGTAAGGCTAAAATTAAAGCCATTTGTCATATTTACCAAAATAAAGAAAATACAATTTGTAAGGCAAATAAAAATCAAATGTTAATAATCATATTAAACCAAACTATTCGCCCAAAAGATATGGGTTCTATGGATAAGTTGCTAGGTTTAATAGATAAACTCTTAACCACCGTGGATATTTATAGTTTAGGCTGTAATATTTCAAGGGAAGCGGCTGAGTTATCTTTCAACACTATGTCAGGAGTTAATAAAAATGAAAATTAAAGACGGGTTTATTTTAAGGGAAGTTGCTAATAGTTTCGTTGTTGTGGCAGTAGGTAGTGCCGTTAAAGAATTTAACTGCGTTATAACCTTAAACGAAACGGGTGCTTTCTTATGGAAAGAACTTGAAAAGGGCGCAACTGAAGAACAATTACTTTTAGCAATGCTTAACGAATATGAAGTACAAGAAGATATTGCTAAAAAAGATATTAAAGCGTTTATAGAAAAGGTTAGCAAGGCTAACTTATTAAAATAAAAATTTAAAGCATACGGGAAAAGTTTACTATGGAAAAGCGTGGATTTGATAATGAAAAATATTTAGAAATGCAATCGGCAAAAATTCTTGAAAGAATAGAAATGTTTGGCGATAAATTATATCTAGAATTTGGTGGGAAGTTGTTTGACGACTACCATGCTTCACGCGTGTTGCCAGGCTTTATGCCAGATAGTAAAATTAAAATGCTTTCTCAACTTAAGGATAAGGCTGAAATTTTAATCGTTATCAATGCAAACGATATTGAAAAAAATAAGCAAAGAAGTGACCTAGGGATTACCTATGATTTAGACGTTTTAAGGCTTATTGATATTTTTGAAAATAAAAACTTCTACGTAGGTAGCGTTGTTTTAACAAGGTTTGCTGAACAACCATCTGCAGTTGCTTTCCAAAAACGCTTAGAAAATCGTGGCATTAAAGTTTCCCGCCATTATCCTATTGAAGGCTACCCTTCAGAAGTGGAAAAAATAGTTAGTGATGAGGGTTACGGTAAAAACGAATACGTTGTCACAACACGCCCGTTAGTTGTTGTTACTGCACCTGGCCCTGGTAGTGGTAAAATGGCAACCTGCCTATCACAATTATATCACGAAAATAAGCGTGGCGTTAAAGCAGGGTATGCTAAATATGAAACTTTCCCTGTATGGAACTTGCCACTTAACCACCCTGTTAACGCAGCATACGAATCTGCAACGGCTGACTTAAACGATATGAATATGATTGACCCATTTTACCTAGAAGCATACGGTAAAATGGCTGTTAACTATAATAGAGACGTGGAAATTTTCCCAGTACTTTCAGCAATGCTTTCAAAGGTTTTAGGGGAATGCCCTTATAAGTCCCCAACCGATATGGGCGTTAATATGGCAGGGTATTGCATTATTGATGATGATTACGTTCGTGAAAAAAGTTGTCAAGAAATTATACGCCGTTATTACGCTGCACTTTTAGACTTTAAGCGTGGGCGCGTTAATAAAGACACACTTTCTAAAATTGAAATTTTAATGCAAAGAATGCGTATTTCTATTAACGACCGTATAGTTGTTAAAGCAGCCCTTGAAAAGGAAGCCTTGACGGGAACGCCAAGTTGTGCGCTTCAATTACCAGATGGAAGACTTGTTACGGGTAAAACGGGTAAGTTGTTAGGCGCAAGCGCAGCAACCTTACTTAATACCTTAAAACTTTTAGGTGGCATTGATGATGAAGTTTATTTGCTATCTTCAAGCGTTATAGAACCTATCCAAGACTTAAAGGTTAAGTATATGGGTAGCGTTAACCCAAGATTACATACTGATGAAATTTTACTTTCTTTGGCAGTTTGTGGCGCTACTGATGAAAAGGCTAAAAAGGCTATGGACCAACTTTCTTTATTAAAAGGTTCGGAATTCCACTCATCAGTAATTTTATCGCCTGTTGATGAATTGCAACTTAAAAAACTTGGAATTTACGTAACTTGTGAGCCAAAGCGTTAATTAAATAAACTTAAAAGGGCAGGCATTTTATCGCTTGCCCTAAATGATTTTTTTACATAATTATATAAAATTAGATATAAAACCAACAAATAAAGCATTAAATTATTAAGTAAATAAGATATTAGAAAAAAAATAAAACAATAAATTTAAAAATAAGGTTATAAACTATTGACATTTTTTGTTAACTGTATATAATAAATGTTAGCACTTAAATAAAGAGAGTGCTAAATAAACGGAGGTATTTGATATGAAGGTTAAGCCTTTATTTGACAAAGTAGTTGTAGAAAGTTTAGAAAAAGAAGAGAAAACACAAAGTGGATTTATTCTTCCATCAGCATCACAAGAAAAGCAACAAATGGCTAAAATTGTTGCAGTTGGCCCTGGTGGAATTATTGATGGTAAAGAAATAGTTATGCAAGTTAAGGTAGGGGATACTATCCTTTACTCTAAATATGCTGGTAGCGAATTTAAGGTTGATGGTAAAGAATTAACCATTATTCGCCAAAGTGATATTTTAGCAATCGTTGAATAAGGAGATTAAAAATTATGGCAAAACAATTAAAACACGGCGAAGAAGCAAGAAAAGCACTCCAAAAGGGTGTTGATATTTTAGCAGATACAGTTAAAATCACTTTAGGACCAAAAGGGCGCAACGTTGTTCTTGATAGAAAGTTTGGCGCACCACTTATTACTAACGACGGTGTTACTATCGCTAAAGAAATTGAATTAGAAGACGCTTTTGAAAATATGGGTGCATCTTTAGTTAAAGAAGCATCAACCAAGACTAACGACGTTGCTGGGGACGGCACTACTACTGCCGTTGTTTTAGCACAAGCAATGATTAACGAAGGTTTAAGGAACGTTGCTGCAGGCGCAAACCCTGTTATTTTAAAGAAGGGTATTTCTGGCGCAGTTGAAGTTGCAGTTAGCGAACTTAAAAACATTTCAACACAAGTTAAAGATAAAAACGATATTTGCCAAGTTGCAGCAATTTCTGCAGGGGACTTAACCGTTGGCGAATTTATTTCTGAAGCAATGGAAAAGGTTGGTAAAGACGGGGTTATTACTATTGAAGAAAGTAAGACAATGAAAACCGAACTTACCACCGTTGAAGGTATGCAATTTGATAGGGGCTATGCATCTGCTTATATGGTTACTAATACCGATAAGATGGAAGCAGTTTTAGAATCACCTGTTATTTTAATTACCGATAAGAAAATTTCTTCTATTCAAGAAATTTTACCTGTTATTGAACCTATTGCGCAACAAGGTCAAAGGTTATTAATTATTGCTGAAGAAGTTGAAGGTGATGCGTTAGCAGCATTAGTTGTTAACAAACTTAAAGGCGTGTTCAACTGTGTTGCAGTTAAAGCACCTGGCTTTGGTGATAGAAGAAAGGCTATGCTTGAAGATATTGCTATTTTAACCGGTGGTACGGTTGTTTCTTCTGAATTAGGTTATGAATTTAAAGACGTTTCAATGAATATGCTTGGCCGTGCAGGTACGGTTAAGGTTGATAAAGATAATACTACTATTATCAACGGCGCAGGCGACCCTAAGGCTATTGAAGCAAGAAAGCAAGCAATCAAAGCGCAAATCGCAGAAACTACTTCTGATTACGATAGAGAAAAATTGCAAGAACGTCTTGCAAAACTCGCAGGTGGCGTAGCGGTAATTAACGTTGGCGCAGCAACCGAAATCGAACTCAAAGAAAAGAAACTTCGTATTGAAGACGCTCTTAACGCAACTAGAGCAGCCGTTCAAGAAGGTATCGTTCCGCGTGCTGGTATTGCTCTTATTTCAACCATTAAGGTTTTGGAAAAGTTTGCCCAAACACTTTCTGGGGACGCAAAGACGGG
>JAZRDW010000016.1:0-2691 GCA_045660505.1 Christensenellaceae bacterium
ACTTATTATCTATATATATTGTACCGTCCATATCAAATAAAAATAACTTTTTGTTTAATATAGAAGAAATATCTTTACCAAAAAAATCTTTTTTCATAAAAAATTAAATTGTTATAAACAACCCTGATATTAAAATTAACAAAATACAAATAGGCGCAACAAATTTAATAATAATGTTAAAATAAGTTTTAAGACCTTTATCGTTTTCAATACCTATTTCTTTAGGGATAATATTTTTTTCAATAAACCAACCAGCAAAAACACAAGTTATAATCGCTATAATAGGCATTAAAATATTGTTTGCCAAGAAGTCAAACGCACTTAAAATATCCTTTCCACCGATAGTAATATGGCTTAAAACACCATTTCCAAGTGAAGAAAGTGCGCCAAGGATTATTGTTAGAGCAAATACAATAATACAAGCAACTACCCTTGAAATCTTCTTGTTTTCACATAAAACTGAAACTATTGCTTCTATAAGTGAAACTGAAGAAGTTATTGCAGCAAAGAAAACAAGTAAAAAGAATATTATACCTATAATTCTACCAACCCCTGGTATGCTATTAAATACGTTTGTTAATTGAACAAACATTAGTGATGGACCTTGACTACTTAAAATATCTAATGGATTATCTGTATATGCAAAAACTGAAGGAATAATAATTAAACCTGCAATAATAGCAAACAAACTATCACAAATAGCAATTTGCGTTGCAGATGACTTAATACTTACGTCTTTTTTCATATAAGACCCGTAAGTAATCATAATTGCCATACCGATAGATAATGAGTAGAACAACTGCCCTAAAGCCCCTAAAACAGTAATAAAACTAAAATTAGTAAAGTCTGGTATTAAAAAATATTTAACGCCTTCTAATGCCCCTGGTTGACAGATTACGTAAACACATAGGAAAATAGCAATAATTGCTAAAAGTGGCATTAAAATCTTACTCATATTTTCTATACCCTTTTGAACGCCAAAAGTAACGATAAATATAGTGATAAAAGCAAAAATAAGGAAGAAAATTAAAGGTTCCCAAGTATTAGAAATAAATGAAGTAAAAAATGCACCTGTATCAACTGCACCACTTCCAACAACAAGACCTTCACTACCGACAATGAAAGACCATAAATATTTTAATACCCAACCACCTATTACACAATAATATGGTACAATTATTATAGGAACAATAACACAAAGATAACCAAACCAACTAAACTTTTTGTTTAGTGTTGTAAATGCACCTATAACGCTTTTACCCGTATTTCTACCTATTGCAATTTCTAGCATCAATAAAGCAACACCAAAAAATACTGCAAGTAATATGTAGCAAATTAAGAAAATACCACCGCCATATTGAGCAGCAAGATATGGAAAACGCCATAAATTACCCAAACCAACTGCTGAACCTGCTGCAGAAAGAACAAAGCCTAGTTTACTAGAAAAGCCACCACGCTTATCTTGGTTAACGTCTTTTAACCCTTCTTGCGCAAAACCTTTATTTTCACCCATAATTTTACCTATTAATTAAATCTATTTTGTAATTTTATCAACAATATTATCTAAATATTCCCCGTTAAAACCTTCAATATTGCCATTATCTGCTAATTGAGCAAATTCTGGGTTAATCGGTAAACGAGAGATGGTATCAATATCAAATTCCTTAGAAATTTTTTCAACTTTACTTTCGCCGAAAATGTTTAACTTTTTGCCACAATCAGGGCAAGTAAAGTAAGACATATTTTCAACAATACCTAAAATAGGTATATTCATCATATTTGCCATTTTAACTGCTTTACCAACAATCATTGAAACTAAATCTTGTGGTGAAGTTACAACAACAATACCTGAAACTGGCAATGATTGAAATACAGTAAGTGGAACGTCACCCGTTCCTGGTGGCATATCAACAAACATAAAGTCAACGTCTTTCCAAACAACATCAGTCCAAAATTGTTTAACAGCCCCTGCAATAACTGGTCCACGCCAAACAACAGGGTCGTTATCATTTTCTAACAAAAGATTAATTGACATCATATCAATTCCATTTTTACTTGTTCTTGGCAATAAATATTTATCATCTAAAGCAACTGCTTTTTCATTTACACCGAACATTTTAGGAATAGATGGACCAGTTATATCGGCATCTAAAATTGCTGTTTTATACCCTTTTTTATTAGTTAAAACGGCCAAAAGTGAAGTAATTAAAGACTTGCCAACACCACCTTTACCACTAACTACACCTATTACCTTTTTAACAGAACTTAATTCATTTAATTTTTCCTTTAAGTCAGCCCTTTGCCCACAGTCTTTTGAAGAACAACTAGAACAATCATGCGTGCATTCACTCATAAATAAAACTCCTTATAAAGTATAATTAATTAATTTATCAAAATCAATTTGTTCAAATTCCACATTACCTATATTTGAACAAACTGAAATAAAATATTCTTCATTATTTATATAAACTTTCTTTGAACAAAAATTATTGCCATTTTTATTCTTAAATTTACTTTCCTTTTTAGTCCAAAGTAAAGTCAACTCATCAACACTATTTAGATTAACGTTTTCATTTAAGAAAAGTTTTTTAACCTTTAATATTTTATCTGTGCATTTTTCGGAATCAACACCAACGATATCGGTTGTTGATATTGCAACTGAAACTAGCCTATCACTATGCGTTAATGAAA
>JAZRDW010000017.1:0-10685 GCA_045660505.1 Christensenellaceae bacterium
TAATAAATTATTTTCTTTAATTAGTGAAAAAAAGTTATTTTCAAGTTCAAAATTAATCATTTTTTACCCCTTTTAATAGCATAAATATTATAAAAATGGGTAATAAATGTCAAGTGAAATATGTTTTATTATGTTTTTTCCAAAAATCTAGCAGTTTTTATGCATTTTTTGATAAAAAATTTAAAAAACTACTTGAAATTATTTTTTATAGTGCTATAATAAAACTATAAATATATGGAGGTTCGTTTTATGAACAAAAATGAATTAATAAGGGCAATTGCTAACAACGCAAACATCACTTTAAAAGATGCTGCAGTGGCATTAGATAGTTTTATTGATGCTGTATCTGCTGGCCTAAACGCAGGGGAAAAAGTTCAAATTTCTGGGTTCGGTACTTTTGAATTAAAAACAAAACCAGCAAGGGATGGCTTTAACCCAAAAACAGGTGAAAAAATTAAGATTTCTGAAACAAAAATTCCAGCATTTAAGTTTGGAAAGGCTTACAAAGATTCTTTTAATTAATTTTAAAACCAACTTCAGCCTGTCCTTTGTTAGGACAGGCTGAAACTTTTTTATTAACTACTATTTTAATTTAAGGACTTTATTTATGAAAATTACTTTAATTACCGGTGCTACTGGTGGACTTGGTAGAGCATTTGCAAATATTTACGCTAAAAACAATAACAACCTTTTACTTGTTGCCACTAAAGAAGATGCTTTAAAACAACTTAAAGAAGAATTAGAAAAAACCTATTCAGTTACCGTTGATTATATTACGGCAGATTTATCTGAAAAGGCACAATGCGAAAAGGTTTTCTCTTTTGCGCAAAGCAAGGGCTATTTTGTTGATAATCTTGTTAACAATGCAGGTTTTGGCGATAGATGTGACTTTAAGGATATGGATATTGACTTGCAATTAAAAATGGTTGCAGTTAACTGCTCTGCCCTACTTTATTTTACAAGGGTTTTCTTAACCGATATGCTTGCTAATAACGAAGGACATATTATTAACGTAGGTTCACTTGCATCTTTCGTGCCTGGCCCTTATATGTGCACTTACCACGCAACAAAAGCGTTCGTGTTAAATTTAAGTGAAGGCATTGCGCACGAAATTAGAAAAACTAAGGTTAAACTTTTAACAGTTTGCCCTGGCCCGTTTGAATCAGGCTTTGTTGGTAAGGCTGGTAATCAATACACTTTTGATAAAATTAAACCTGTACCTGCAGAAAAAGTTGCTGAATTTGCTTATAAAAAGTCTATGAAAGGTAAGCGTGTTGCAGTTTACGGCTTTGGCAATAAAATTACTGCATTTTTACCTAGATTTTTCTCTAGAAAATTCGTTGCAAGCGTATCAGCAAGCACCCTTAAAAAAGAAGATTAATTTAATAAAACAAATAAATTAACCCCCACTAACTCTAGTGGGGTTTTATTTTTATAATATTATTTCTATAATAAATAAAAAAAGCAGTGCTTTTGCACTGCTTTTTAATTTTTAATTATTGTTAAAATTATTTAACGATTTTAGCAACAACGCCTGAACCTACAGTTCTGCCACCTTCACGGATAGCGAATCTTAAACCTTCTTCCATAGCGATTGGGGTAATAAGTTCAACGTCCATTTCAACGTTATCACCAGGCATAACCATTTCTACGCCTTCTGGTAATTTGATTGAACCAGTAACGTCAGTTGTTCTGAAATAGAATTGTGGACGATAGTTGTTGAAGAATGGGGTATGACGGCCACCTTCTTCTTTAGAAAGAACGTATACTTGACCTTTGAATGCTGTGTGTGGTTTTACTGAACCAGGTTTAGCAATAACTTGACCCCTTTCAATATCTTTCTTATCGATACCACGGAGAAGAGCACCAACGTTGTCACCAGCTTGCGCTTCGTCAAGAAGTTTTCTGAACATTTCAAGACCAGTAATAACTGTGTTTCTGCTTTCATCAGAAAGACCTACGATTTCAGCAGGGTCGTTAACGTGTGCAACACCTCTTTCAACACGGCCAGTAGCAACAGTACCACGACCAGAAATGGTGAATACGTCTTCTACAGGAAGTAAGAAAGGTTTAGCATCGTCTCTTTCTGGGTTAGGAATATAGCTGTCAATAGCAGCCATTAATTCTAATACAGGAGCGCATTCTTTAGATGCTTTGATTTCATCAGCAGAGTGGTCAGCTTGAGCATATTCTAATGCTTGAAGAGCAGAACCCTTGATGATTGGGGTATCGTCGCCAGGGAAACCATATTCAGAAAGAAGTTCACGGATTTCCATTTCAACTAATTCTAAAAGTTCTGGGTCGTCTAATTGGTCGCATTTATTCATAAATACTACGATATAAGGAACGCCTACTTGACGAGCAAGAAGAATGTGTTCTCTAGTTTGTGGCATTGGACCATCAGTAGCAGCAACTACGAGGATAGCGCCATCCATTTGAGCAGCACCAGTAATCATGTTCTTTACATAGTCTGCGTGGCCTGGGCAGTCAACGTGTGCATAGTGACGGTTTTCTGTTTGGTATTCAACGTGTGAAGTATTAATTGTAATACCACGTGCCTTTTCTTCTGGTGCCTTATCGATTTCATCGTATCTCATCTTTTGAGCATTACCCATAGAAGATAAAGTCATAGTGATAGCAGCGGTAAGAGTAGTTTTACCGTGGTCAACGTGACCGATAGTACCAATGTTAATGTGCGGTTTGTTTCTGTCAAATTTAGCCTTTGCCATTATTGTTTCCTCCAATAAATTCAAATAATAATATTTTTTATTTTAATTTTTTAATTTTTAATGTTTTTTAACAATTATACACTTATTTTACAATAAAATAAACAAATTGTCAACAGTTAATTAGGCTTTTTTGCCTATAATCTTTTCAGCAACTGACTTTGGAACTTCAGCGTAGTGGCTGAATTGCATTGTGTAGTTACCTCTACCTTGTGTTCTAGACCTTAAGTCTGTTGCATAACCAAACATTTCTGATAGTGGAATATGTGCATCAATAACTTTAACGCCATTTCTATCATCTGTGCCTTGGATAATACCACGACGAGCGGTTACGTTACCCATAAGGTCACCAAAGTAATCGTCTGGTGTAACAATTTCAACCTTCATGATAGGTTCTAAAAGAACACTCTTTGCTTTTGCTAAACCATCTTTAAGAGCCATAGAACCAGCAATCTTGAACGCCATTTCAGAAGAGTCAACGTCGTGATAACTACCGTCGTAAACGGTTACCTTAAAGTCAACAACTTCGTAGCCTGCAAGAATACCATTTTTAGCGGCTTCCATAATACCCTTGTTAACTGGTTGAATAAATTCTTTTGGAATAGAACCACCAACGGTTTCATCCACGAATTCATAACCCTTACCAGGTTCTTGTGGTTCTAAGCGAATCTTACAGTGACCATATTGACCGTGACCACCAGATTGACGCTTAAATAAGCCTTCTGCTTCAACGGCTTGCCTAATAGTTTCTTTGTAAGAAACTTGTGGCTTACCAACGTTTGCTTCAACCCTGAATTCACGAAGTAATCTATCAACGATAATTTCAAGGTGAAGTTCGCCCATACCTGCGATAATGGTTTGACCAGTTTCAGTATCGGTATGTGTTTTGAAAGTTGGGTCTTCTTCAGCAAGTTTTGCTAAAGCAAAGCCCATTTTTTCTTGACCTTGTTTTGTTTTAGGTTCAATAGCAACTTCAATAACTGGGTCTGGGAATTCCATTTGTTCTAGAATAATTTGGTTGTTTTCATCACAAAGTGTGTCACCTGTGGTGGTATCTTTCAAACCAACGATAGCGCAAATTTCACCAGAGTAAACTGCATCAACTTCTTCACGGTGGTTAGCGTGCATACGAAGAATTCTTGCAACCCTTTCTTTCTTGCCTTTAACACTGTTGTATACGTAAGAACCTGTCTTTAATACACCAGAGTAAGCACGGAAGAACGCAAGTTTACCTACGAATGGGTCAGTCATAATCTTAAATGCTAAACCACTGAAAGGTTGGTCGTCACCTGGTTCTCTCTTAGCGGCTTCACCCTTAGTGTTAACACCGTAAACTGCGCCAACGTCTAATGGGCTTGGCAAGTAATGAACAAGAGCGTCTAGAAGGTTTTGAACACCCTTGTTCTTATAACTTGAACCACAAAGAACAGGTGTAACTTTCATAGCAAGTGTTGCTTTACGTAAACCTTTTTTAATTTCTTCAATAGAAAGGTCGCCTTCTTCAAAGAACTTTTCCATTAAAGCATCGTCAGTTTCAGCAGCAGTTTCTACGATTTGAGCCCTAAGTTCTTCAACCATATCAGCCATATCTGCTGGAACGTCTTGAATATCAATTTCCTTACCTAAATCATCTAAATAGATGTATGCTTTTCTTGTGATAACGTCAACAATACCCTTAAAGGTTTCTTCTTTACCAACAGGAACAACGATAGGTAATGGATTTGTGTGTAATCTTTCTCTCATCATATTAACAGCGTTATCATAGTTAGCACCGTTAATATCCATTTTGTTAATGTAAGCGATTCTTGGAACTTTATACTTGTCCGCTTGACGCCATACAGTTTCACTTTGAGGTTCAACACCGCCCTTTGCACAGAAAGTTGCAACGGCGCCGTCAAGAACACGGAGTGACCTTTCAACTTCTACAGTAAAGTCAACGTGACCTGGGGTGTCAATAATGTTAATACGGTGTCCCTTCCAGTAACATGTAGTAGCAGCACTAGTAATGGTAATACCACGTTCTTGTTCTTGAACCATCCAGTCCATAGTAGCGCCACCTTCGTGGGTTTCGCCTAACTTATGGGTTTTACCAGTATAGAACAAAATTCTTTCGGTGGTGGTAGTTTTACCAGCGTCAATGTGCGCCATTATACCTATATTTCTGGTTACACCTAAATCAAAATCTCTTGGCATAATGTTTTTCTCCCAAATTAGAATCTATAATGAGCAAAAGCCTTGTTTGCTTCAGCCATTCTATGAGTATCTTCTTTCTTCTTAACAGCACTACCGGTGTTGTTGAAAGCGTCAACTAATTCAGCAGCAAGACGTTGAGCCATTTCTCTTTCGCCCCTCTTTCTTGCAGCAGCAACCAACCATCTGATTGCAAGTGTTTGTCTTCTTTCAGCACGGATTTCAATAGGAACTTGATAGTTTGCGCCCCCTACTCTCCTTGCTTTAACTTCTACCATAGGCATGATGTTTGCTAATGCAGTAGCGAAAGTTTCTTCTGCGCTTGCGCCAGTTTTTTCAGCAGCAGCAGCGAATGCATCATAAACAATGCCTTGTGCAATACCTTTCTTACCATCTTGCATAACTTGGTTGATAAGTTTTGTTACAACCTTATCGTTATACACTGGATCAGGTAAAACGTCTCTTTTTGCAATATTACCTCTTCTTGGCATATTAATAATCCTCCTTTAATTTTTGTGCCGTACGTGGCACTTCCGTTAAGGGTAAACCCTTATTTAGTACAGCTATCGCTTGCTTAAACTTTTTAAGTAGCGAACCTTCTGTCTTGCGACATACTGCCTACCAATCGGGTTAATTTTCCGAATTCCGATTATAAGTAGGTGTCTTTAATTTTGTAAATTTAAAGTTTTACTTCTTATTTTGGCCTTTTAGCGCCGTATTTAGACCTAGATTGTCTACGTTTAGCAACGCCTGCTGTGTCAAGAGCACCACGAATAATGTGATACCTTACACCTGGTAAGTCTTTAACCCTGCCGCCACGGATAAGAACTGAACTGTGTTCTTGAAGGTTGTGGCCTTCACCAGGGATATAAACGATACCTTCTGCCTTGTTCGTTAAACGAACACGTGCAATTTTACGAAGAGCAGAGTTAGGTTTTTTAGGGGTTGTTGTTGTAACTGTTAAACAAACGCCTCTTTTTTGTGGACACTCGTCAAGTGCTGGTGACTTTGACTTGTAAGTAATTTTTGCTCTGCCTTGTCTAATTAATTGTTGAATTGTTGGCATATCGCACCTCCTTTATAATATTTCGGATATTCAGAAAACGGACTCGGAAATTTCCGTTTTAGAAACATTTTTAATAAAACTTTTATCTCGGTGGGCGTTAAACCCACCGAAATATTATTTTAACATTTATTAGATTTTTAGTCAATCAAAATGCTATTAAATACAACATTTTTTGGCTAAAAAGGTAAATTATTCTTCTACTTCAACTTGTCTTTGAAGAACGGTTTGTGGTGAAACGTTTTTATAGTTTTTAATACCAGTACCTGCTGGGATAAGTTTACCGATAATAACGTTTTCCTTTAGACCGATAAGTGGGTCAACCTTGTTCTTAATAGCAGCGTCGGTAAGTACCCTAGCCGTTTCTTGGAATGACGCAGCAGATAAGAAACTTTCTTTTGCTAACGCAGCCTTAGTGATACCTAATAAAATTCTCTTACCTTGTGGTGGTTCTAAGCCGTTTTCTAACGCATTGATTGTTTCTTCTTCAAACCTGTAAACGTGAAGTTTTTCACCTGGTAAAATATCAGTTCCACCTGGGTTTTCAACTTGAACCTTTTTCATCATTTGGCGAACGATAATTTCAACGTGTTTATCATTGATATCAACGCCTTGTGAACGGTAAACGCTTTGAATTTCACGAAGAATATAGTCTTGAACACCCTTAATACCCTTTGTTTTAAGAATATCTTGTGGGTATACTGAACCGTTTGTCAATACTGAACCTGGTTCAACGATATCACCTGTTTTAACGATAACGCCTGTACCAAATGGAATTGTATAATCTTCGTTCTTGCCACCGTCGTTAGGTTTAACGATAAGGTGAATAATCTTATCTTTTTCTTCAATTTCAACCGTACCACTGTGTTCGCAAACGATTGCAGCGTGTTTTGGTTTTCTTGCTTCAAATAATTCTTCAACCCTAGGAAGACCTTGTGTGATGTCCCCTGTACTTGCGATACCACCGGTGTGGAAGGTTCTCATGGTCAATTGTGTACCAGGTTCACCGATTGATTGGGCAGCGATAATACCAACTGCTTCACCGATTTGAACTGGGTTATTATTTGACATGTTTTTACCATAACACTTAGCGCAAACGCCGTTTTTAGACTTACAAGTGAATACGCTTCTAATTTCAACTTCTTCAATGCCAGCCTTAACGATTTCATCAGCCATATCTTCGCTAATCATTTCGTTAGACTTAACCATAACTTCGCCTGTTGTTGGGTTAATGATATCGTTAACAGTAAATCTACCTGCAATTCTATCACGCAAGCCTTCAATAACTTCGCCCTTAGAACCCTTAATTGCTGAAACTTTAACACCCTTAATTGCTTCGCCAGCAGATTCAAAGCAGTCAATATCTTTAATAATAACTTCTTGTGAAACGTCTACTAAACGACGGGTTAAGTAACCAGAGTCAGCAGTCTTAAGCGCTGTATCGGCAAGACCTTTACGACCACCGTGTGATGAAATAAAGTATTCAAGAACTGAAAGACCTTCACGGAAGCATGATTTAACAGGAATTTCAATAGTTTTACCATTAGGGTCGGTCATAAGACCACGCATACCAGCAAGTTGCTTAATTTGGTCTTTTGAACCACGGGCACCTGAGTTAGCCATCATAAGAATAGGGTTAAACTCATCAAGAGTATCCATCAACTTATCAGTAACGTCATCAGTTGCTTTCTTCCAAATGCTAACAACTTTCTTATATCTTTCTTCATCAGTGATATAGCCTTTCTTGTAAAGGTTACCAACTTTTAATACGTGTTCTTCTGCTTCTTTAAGGATTTCATCCTTAGCCTTAGGCATATGCATATCAAATACGCTAGTTGTGATAGCGCCAACTGTTGAATACTTAAAGCCAAGAGCCTTAATCTTATCCAAAACGTCTGCAGCGCTAGACGCACCGTGACGCTTAAAGCAAGCACCAACGATTTTTTGTAAATCTTTCTTACCAACTAACTTATCAATTTCATACTTTAAGAAGTCTTCTTTTACTTTTCTTTCAACGAAACCTAAGTTTTGTGGAATAGCATCGTTGAATATAATCTTACCAACTGAAGTTTTAACTCTACCAGTAACTTCTTCACCATCAACGATAACGCTACGGCGAACGATAATTTCATCTTGTAAACCGATTTTGCCTGTTTGGTAAGCCATAATTGCTTCTTCAGGTGAAGTATATGAAACGGTATATTCAGGCACGCCGTAAACTACCCCGTTTTCATCCTTTTTACCCTTAGCATTATACTTTTCACCTATCTTTTTCTTAATGATAGTTAAGTAGTATGAACCCATAACCATATCTTGGGTAGGTGACATAACAGGCTTACCATCAGAAAGTTTTAAGATATTGTTAGATGCAAGCATTAAGAACCTTGCTTCTGCTTGTGCTTCAACAGAAAGTGGAACGTGAACAGCCATTTGGTCACCGTCAAAGTCGGCGTTGAATGCGCCACAAACTAATGGGTGAAGTTTAATTGCCCTACCTTCTATTAACACAGGTTCAAACGCTTGAATTGACAATCTGTGAAGTGTTGGCGCACGGTTAAGTAGAACTGGGTGGTCTTTAATAACTTCTTCTAAAACGTCCCAAACAACGGTTTTAGCCTTTTCTACTGTGCGCTTTGCATTTTTAATATTGTGGCAAATGTTGTTTTCAACAAGTTTTTTCATTACGAAAGGCTTGAACAATTCAATTGCCATTTCTTTTGGTAAACCACATTGATATAATTTAAGTTCAGGACCAACTACGATAACTGAACGACCAGAGTAGTCAACACGTTTACCAAGTAAGTTTTGACGGAAACGACCTTGCTTACCACGGAGCATGCCAGAAAGTGATTTTAATTCACGGTTGCCTGCGCCTGTGATAGCCTTGCCGTGCCTACCATTATCAATAAGAGCGTCAACTGCTTCTTGAAGCATTCTCTTTTCGTTTCTAATAATGATTTCAGGCGCGCCAAGTTCCATAAGTTTTTTAAGGCGGTTGTTTCTGTTGATAACACGCCTATATAAGTCGTTAAGGTCACTTGTTGCGAATCTACCGCCATCAAGTTGAACCATAGGGCGGAGTTCTGGTGGGATAACAGGAAGAACATCCATAATCATCCATTCTGGGCGATTACCACTCTTTCTAAACGCTTCAATAATTTCAATGCGTTTTACCGCGCGAATTCTTCTTTGACCAGAAGTGTTTTCAGCAATGATTTTCTTTGTTTCTTCGCTTTCCTTATCTAGGTCAACAGCCATTAAAAGTTCTTTAATTGCTTCTGCACCGATACCGGTTTTGAAAGAACCTTCGCCAAATTGTTCTTCTTTTTCAATCTTTTCTCTATCGCTAATAACTTGTTTATATTGTAAGTCAGTTGTGCCTGGGTCAAGTACAACGTGGCTTGCAAAATATAATACGTGTTCTAGTGCTTTTGGGCTCATATCAAGCATCAAACCGATTCTTGATGGAACGCCCTTAAAATACCAAATGTGTGAAACAGGGGCTGCTAATTCAATGTGACCCATTCTGTCACGGCGAACTTTAGATTTTGTGATTTCAACACCACACTTATCACAGATTACGCCTTTATAACGAATTCTCTTATACTTTCCGCAATGGCATTCCCAGTCCTTTGTAGGCCCGAAAATCCTTTCGCAGAAAAGACCGCCCATTTCAGGTTTTTGTGTTCTGTAGTTGATAGTTTCTGGCTTTGTTACTTCGCCATAAGACCATTCCCTAATTTTTTCGGGAGAAGCTACTCCTATTTGTATAGAATCAAAGTTGTTAAGTTCAAACATTATTCTTATTCCCCCTTATTATTCTTCATCTTCAATGTCAAGACCATCAAAGTCATCATCACCCAAATCATCTAAATCTGGGATAGTTGTGTCAATTGCGTCGTCTTCATCATCAAACATATTACTAAAGTTGAGTGAATCGTTAAGGTCATCATCAGTATCAGAATCTTCAAATACCATTTCGCCAACGTCACTTTCATCAATAGTATCAATATCAACTTCGTCTTGAATATTCTTTTCACGAACGTAAGGCATATCGTCAATATCGCTTTCAATAAGGTCTTTGATAGCAAGTTCTTCTTTGTTTTCAGTAAGAACCTTCATATCAAGGGCAAGTGATTGCAATTCTTTTAACAATACCTTGAACGCTTCTGGAATACCAGGTTCGCTAATATTAGTGCCTTTAACGATTGATTCGTAAGTTTTAACCCTACCAACGATATCGTCTGATTTAACCGTTAAGATTTCTTGTAAAATGTGAGCAGCGCCATATGCTTCTAACGCCCAAATTTCCATTTCACCAAATCTTTGACCACCGAATTGCGCTTTACCGCCGAGTGGTTGTTGGGTAACCAAACTATATGGACCGGTTGAACGAGCGTGAATCTTATCATCAACTAAGTGGATAAGTTTAATCATATACATTTCACCAACAGTAACTCTGTTTTCAAATGGTTCGCCTGTTCTACCATTGTAAAGTTGAATTTTACCATCAACTTCGCCGTCTGGGTTAACAATATTATTTTCTCTTAATAATTCTTTAATGCCGCTTTCGCTTGCACCGTCAAATACAGGGGTTGCAATCTTCCAGCCGAGTTGTTTACATACAAGACCTAAGTGAACTTCTAATACTTGACCGATATTCATACGAGATGGAACGCCTAGTGGGTTAAGTACGATTTGAAGTG
>JAZRDW010000018.1:0-9442 GCA_045660505.1 Christensenellaceae bacterium
CTGATTTAATTAAGTCTTTCCCAGTTGACTATGATGATGCCGGTTCTATTGGTAAAAGGTATCGCCGTCAAGATGAAATCGGCACACCTTACTGCATTACCGTTGACTTTGATACTTTGGAAGATGGTGCAGTTACTATCCGTGATAGGGATACAATGGAACAAGTTCGTTTACCTATTGCAGAAGTTAAAAACTATATTTTAGAAAAAATTAAATTTTAATATTTATAAAATCGCCTATCAGTTTAGATAGGCGTTTTTTTTGTTAGATTTTGGTGATAAAATTTAATATTGCGTATTGACAAGGAATAATAACTTTGTTATAATTATTAAAAAAACTAATGGAGAATATAAAAATGGAATTAAAAGGCTCTAAAACTGAACAAAATTTAATGGAAGCATTTGCTGGCGAAAGTCAAGCAAGAAACAAATATACTTACTATGCATCTAAAGCAAAAAAAGAAGGCTATGAACAAATTGCAGCATTATTTTTAGAAACTGCTGATAATGAAAAGGAACACGCTAAAATTTGGTTCAAACTTTTACATAACGGCATAGGCACAACTGCAGAAAACCTTAAAGATGCTGCTGCTGGTGAAAATGGCGAATGGACTGAAATGTATGCACGCATGGCTAAAGAAGCTTTAGAAGAAGGCTTTGATGATATTGCTAGGCTTTTTAAGGGCGTTGCCGCTATTGAAAAGGAACACGAAGAAAGGTATTTAGCATTACTTAATAATATTGAAAATGATAGCGTGTTTAAGAAAAACCAAAAATGCGTTTGGATTTGCAGAAACTGTGGCCACATTATTGATAGCGCGTCTGCACCTGAAAAATGCCCTGTTTGCGACCACCCTAAAGCATATTTCCAACTAAGGGTTATTAATTATTAATTTAAATTTAATTATCACTTAAAAACTTAGAAGTGTGATAATATAAATAAATAGTTTAAAACAAAAGGAGAAAGAAAATGGCAAGAGAAACAAAAGTGGTTCAATCACACCCAGATAGAGAAATGCAAACAATTAATTTCTATCAAAAGTTTGGTTGGGAAGTAATTGGCAATCAAAGGTGCCAAGAAGAAGAAAAAAGGGGCGATACTTGGTATACAATTACCTTTAACAAAATCACCTTTTCAAGAGAAAAAAGTGAACCTTGGTACGATAGGGTTAGTCAATTAGAACAAAGAACACTTTTATTAAACGACGAAGGTATTAAAGCAATTGACGGTTCAAAATACGGTGTATATGCACCAGAATACGTTCCAGAACCAAAAATCGCTAAAAAAGGTAAGTTCTTCTTTGGTCTTATTTTATTAATCATTGGGGTTATCGGCACACTTTTACTAGCGTCTGAAATATTGCCAAGCGTAGCAAGTGAACTTATAGGTTTATTCGCTATCGGCGCAATTGTTGGTTTAGTTATGACCGTTTCTAACATTAAAAACCTTTCAGGCTTAAAAGGTCAAGAAGCGCAAGATGCACTTAACGCATACTATCAATATAGAAGTGAATACTCTGCTTATATTGATAAACTTGAAAAATTATTAGATGATGAATACGACGCTATTGAAGCAGAACTTAAAACATTATTAAAATAATTAAATAGTTAAATTAAAACACGCTTGTTAAATACAAGCGTGTTTTTTATTTTTATTAAGTTAATTTTTATGCTGGTGTCCAACCCATTTTTTGCCCTGATAAAATGTGGATATGAAGGTGGAACACAGTTTGACCGGCATCTTCGCCTTGGTTTATAACTAAGCGGTATCCGTTTTCTAGCCCTAATAATTCTTTTAATTGTGGAATTTTTTCAAAGCAAGCCTTAAGCATTTGGCTTTGAGTTTCGTTCATTTCAGAAAGCAATTTAAAGTGGCTTTTTGGAACGCACAAAAAGTGATTTTTTGCTTTAGGGTCAATGTCCTTAAAAATAAGCATATTTTCATCTTCATACATTTTAGTAGCAGGAATTTCCCCTGCGATAATTTTACAAAACAAGCAGTTTTCCATTTGTATTTACTCCTTTATAATTTTTGCAATTGCTCCGTCCTTAAAAGGACTTTCAATTTTAACTTTAACTAAATCTTCTTTTACGTCTTTTTCTTCTAAATAAACCCTTAAATAATTTTCAGTATAGCCTTGATAAAAACCGTCCTTTTTTTCTTCAATTAAACAAGTTAGCCTTTTACCGACCATAGATAAAGCAAAATCATTTTTCATTTGCGCCTTTTTAGAAAGCATTTTATTTAACCTTTCCTTTTTAATTTGTGGGTTAATATCTTGCATTTTATAAGCAACCGTTCCACTTCTTGGACTAAATGGGAAAGGGTGAATATCACTAAACTCAACCTTATCAACAAACTCTAAAGTTTCATTAAAATCATCTTCCGTTTCGGTTGGAAAGCCAACTATAATATCGGTTGTTATCCCTGCATCAGGGAAATATTTTCTAATTAAATTAACCTTTTCTAAATATTCTTCCGTGGTATAGTGCCTATTCATTTTTTTAAGCACGCTGTTTGAACCAGACTGCAAAGATAAATGGAAATGCGGTGCAAAATCTTTTAGATTTTTAAGTGCTATTAAAAATTCATCATCAATAATATTAACTTCAAGTGAGCCTAAACGAATTCTACACTCAACCTTACTTAACGTTTCAATTAATTGTGTTAACTTAATTCCGTTATAATCATAAGCAGATAAATTTATACCATTTAATACGGCTTCTTTTGGGGAAGTAAACTCAATTTCTTTTAATACGTTTTCTGGGTTTCTTGACCTAGAACGCCCCCTAAGATAAGGTATAATGCAATATGAACAAAAATTATTGCAACCATCTTGCACTTTAACGTAAGTTCTTTTTCTTAAAGACTTAACAAAATTTAGTTCTTCAAACTCTAAGCAAGGTGGGCTAATTTTTTCACCAACTTCGCTTAATAAATCTAAAATTTGGTGTTTATTAAAAGTGCCCGTTATTAAATACTCACTAGACTTTTCACTAAAAGATTTAGGATTTTTTTGCACGGCGCACCCTGTAAAAATTATTTTAGCGTTAGGGTTAAATTTTTTTATTCTAGATGCCATTTGGCGTGATTTCTTTTCGGCTTCAGAAGTGACTGCACAAGTATTAACTATATAAATATCGGCAAATTCAAGTTTATCGCTAACTTCATACCCCCTATCGGTAAGTGCTGAAATAAGCGAATCACTTTCACACTCGTTAACCTTACACCCAAGTGTAAAAACAACAACTTTCATTTTCTCTTTAACGCTCCATAACTAGCGCAGACCACTCGCCCTTAATTTTTTCTTCCTTAAACTTAAAGCCTGCCTTTAAGTAAGCATCTTTAACGGCAGAAAGCCTTTCAACTAAAATACCACTTAATATAATGATGCCTTTATCAAAAAGATTATTCCCTATGTAAGGTGCAAATGCAATTAAAACTTCAGCCATAATATTACAAACTATAACGTTGCCCTTAACTAAATTATCATCAAGTAGGTTCTTTAACAACACTTGTGCATTTGTTATATTATTTAATTCCATATTGTATTTAGATGCAACAACTGCACATTCATCAATATCGGTCATAATAACTTCTTTTGCGCCTAGTTTTGATGCAGAAATACCTAAAATACCACTTCCACACCCAACGTGTAAAACTATATCTTCTTTTTTAACGAACTTATCTAAAAACTCTATGCACATAGAAGTTGTTTCGTGTTCGCCCGTTCCGAACGCCATATTATGGTCAAGCAAAATAATAATTTCATTATCTTTTGCATTATAATCAATCCACTTTGGAACGATTACAATTTTGCCTAGATGAATAGGCTTAAAATGTTCCTTCCATTGTTCACGCCAAAGGTCGCCGTCAATTTCCCTTTTAATAATTTCAAGCGAACCTAAATCTAATGGGCTTTGTTCTTTCATTTGGGTTAAGTCCCTTTCCACTTGCCCTATGGTATTAGACGCGTCGTCAACAGGGAAATATGCTTTAACTAAAACGGCTTTATCCGCTTTAAAAATACTTTCATCAGCATAGTCCCAAGCCTTGCCGTCTTTTGCCAAGGCAATAACGTCTTCAATATCGCTAATAACTACGCCTAAATCGGTATAGTTCCACAATATATCGCTAACTAATTCGCCACCTAAATGTGTTGTTGTAACTGTCAATTCAATAAATTTACTCATAATTATATTGTATCATAAATCAAAAGGTAATTACAAGTAAAAAAATAAAAACGGCTAAATTTTAGCCGTTTTTTATTTAATCAAATTTATTTGTTATATGGGTTTTTGCCATACATAGTTTCAATATTATCTTTATACTGGCGCATTTGTGAACATTGCTTAATATCAGTTTCCTTTTCTAAATCTTCTAAAAGTTTCTTTTGCGCCCTAGTTGGTTTAGATGGAACTTCCACAATAGTTTTAATATAAAGGTCGCCTATGCCACGACTAGTTTTAATACCCTTGCCACGCACGAAGAAAGTTTTGCCACTTTGCGTGCCTTCTGGTATAGTGAAGTCAAACACTTCATCAATTAGTGGAACTTTAACCTTACCACCAAGCATTGCCGTTTTGAAACTAATAGGAACGTCAACAAAAAGGTCAAACCTTTTTCTAGTAAAGATTTTGCTATTTTCAACCTTAATTTCAATAATAAGGTCACCTGCTGGGCCACCGTTTTTACTTGCTTCACCAAAGCCCGCTTTACGGATATAACTACCCGTATCAGCACCAGCAGGAATATCTAAAGTCAACTTTGTTTGCGTTTTGTTATAACCCTTACCCTTGCAGTCTGGGCAAGTATCAATAATCTTTTTACCTGTTCCGTGGCAAGCATCACAAGGGCGAACGTTTACTGAACGGAAAAACCCGTTGCTTGAAGTGTATTGAATTTGCCCTGTTCCACCACACCTTTCACAAGTTCTATAAGCCGTGCCACCTTTAGCACCAGTCCCCCTACAAGAGTGGCAAGTTTCGTTTCTATTATAAGAAACTTCCCTACGACAACCTTTAGCAGCATCTAAGAAACTTAAAGATAATTCTATAATAATATCTTCGCCCTTGGTGTTGGTTTTTGCCCTTGAGCGTGAACCACCACAGCCACCGAAAATATCGCCAAAAAAGTCTTCAAAACCACCAAAGCCACCAAAACCTGATGCGCCAGAGCCACCGCCGAAACCACTAACAGGCCCGTTAGGGTCGCCGTATGTATCGTAATTTTTACGCTTTGTTTCATCAGATAAAACTTCGTTTGCTTCGTTAATATCTTTAAACTTTTCAGCACACTCTTGGTCGCCAGGGTGCAAGTCTGGGTGATATTTTTTTACAAGCGTTCTATACGCTTTCTTAATATCGTCTTGTGAAGCGTCTTTTGAAACGCCTAAAATTTTATAATAATCCTTTGCCATATAAGTTATTCCTAATTAGCACAAACTGAAAGGCAAAAAAACTTGCCTTTCAATTTGAATTTAATGTTTTTATTGTGTATTTTCTTTTTGTTCTTTCTTTTCTTCAATAGTAAAACGAATTATTCCTATAATGATTGCTACACAAATTATTATATCTGAAATATAAGCAATCGTATAACCGTTAAATACCCCGTTAAACACCCAAGAAACTTGGCTTGCTAATAAAGTATATTTATATTGTTTAACTGAAAGAGTATAATAAGCAAAAGTGCTAAATATCCCAGCCAAGCAAGATAAAATTGCCGTCCAGTCTTCTTTAACTGCAAGTAAGCAAATTACAAGTTGAACTACTATAAAAAGAATTAACCAGATAGGGCTGTTTGCCCAAGCCTTATTTTCCCTTTGAGCAAAAATAAAGTATTTTAATATGCCTATTATTACTATCAATGCCGTTGCCAAATTGCCGTTGAGTATATAGTAAATTATCCAAGCAATTGTTGACGCTATTGCAAAAAGCATTATCAAACCACGCTTTTTTTGTTGTGATTCAACTAACTTAAAGCCGATTGCTAAAACGCCGAACGCATTAACTAAAATAATATACCACACACCAAGCGAAGATAATATTTCAACTAAACTTTCGCCAAGCGTTACTATTGAAAGTAAATTATACATAATAACTATTATTGATGAAATTCAGTATCTCCATTATCGCCTGGGTTAGCGTTAGGGTCACCATTAGGGTTTGCTTGTTGATAAATTTTGCCAAAGATTGCTTGTGATTCGTTAGAAAGTTTTTCAGTTGCCTTAACAATTCTATCATTATCATTACTTTCTAATTCGGTTTTAGCAAGTTTAACTTCTTCTTCTAACTTAGCCTTGTCTTCTTCAGAAATCTTATCGCCTAAATCTTTAATTGATTTTTCAATAGTGAAGATAAGTCCATCAAGTTTATTGTGGTTATCAACAACTTCTTTACGCTTTTTATCTTCTTCTTCATACTTTTTAGCTTCGTTAACAGCCTTTTCAATATCAGCATCAGAAAGATTTGAAGATGCGGTAATAGTGATGTTTTGTGATTTGCCTGTGCCCATATCTTTTGCAGAAACGTTAACGATACCGTTAGCATCAATATCAAAAGTAACTTCAATTTGTGGCACGCCACGTGGAGCAGGTGCAATACCTGTTAGTTGGAAATTACCTAAAGTTTTATTATCTTTTGCAAATTCTCTTTCACCTTGTAAAATGTGAATATCAACGGCTGTTTGGTTATCAGCAGCAGTAGAGAATACTTGTGATTTTTTAACAGGGATAGTTGTATTTCTATCAATAAGTTTTGTGCATACGCCACCTAAAGTTTCAATACCAAGTGAAAGTGGTGTTACGTCTAGTAAAACAACGTCTTTAACTTCGCCACTTAAAACACCGCCTTGAATAGCCGCACCGATAGCAACGCATTCATCTGGGTTAATGCCCTTAAATGGTTCTTTACCCGTTACCTTTCTAACTTCATCAATAACGGCAGGAATTCTTGTTGAACCACCAACTAAAATAACCTTATCAATATCAGAGTAAGATAACCCTGCATCTTTCATAGCGTTCTTAAGTGGAATAACGGTTGCTTCAACTAAGTCTTGGGTTAAAGCATCAAATTTTTGTTTTGTAATATCAACGTCTAAGTGTTTAGGGCCTGTTGCATCAGCGGTAATAAATGGTAAGTTAACGTTAGTTTTGCTCATACCAGAAAGTTCAATTTTAGCCTTTTCAGCAGCTTCTTTTAACCTTTGCATAGCAAGTTTATCGTTAGATAAATCTAAACCTTCTTTTTGCTTAAATTCGCTTACTAAATAGTCCATAACTCTCTTATCAAAGTCGTCACCACCAAGCATATTGTTGCCGTGTGTTGCTAAAACTTCAAACACGCCGTCGCCGATTTCCATAATAGAAACGTCAAAAGTACCACCACCAAGGTCGTAAATAATAACCTTTTGTGTTTTACCTTCTTTATCTAAGCCGTAAGAAAGTGCGGCAGCAGTTGGTTCGTTGATAATTCTTAATACGTTAAGCCCTGCAATTTTACCAGCATCTTTAGTTGCTTGGCGTTGGCTATCAGAGAAGTATGCAGGAACGGTTATAACAGCATCAGTAACCGTTGTTCCTAAATAACTTTCAGCATCTTTTTTAAGTTTAGATAAAATCATTGCTGAAATTTCTTGTGGGGTGTATTTTTTATCGTCAATACTAACCTTATAGTCAGAACCCATATGTCTTTTGATAGATTGAACTGTTTTATCTGGGTTAGAAACTGCTTGACGTTTTGCTACTTGACCAACTAATCTTTCCCCGTCCTTTTGAAATGCAACAACTGATGGAGTTGTTCTTGAACCTTCAGCGTTAGCAATAACAACTGGTTCACCATTTTCCATAACTGCTACACAAGAGTTTGTTGTACCTAAATCAATACCTATTGTTTTCATATTTATTTATCTCCTTATTTTTTATTATTTAATTACGCTTACTTTAGCGTATCTTATAATCTTATCTTTAATTTTGTATCCTTTTTGGAATACTTGTTTTACGTAGTCACTTTGTTCGCCCTCGCCACCTTCAACTTGCATAACCGCTTCGGCAACGTTAGGGTCAAATGGTTGACCTTCTGGGTTAATTTCTTCAACCCCTATACCTAAAAGCGTATCGTTAAACCTACGCTTAACATTTTTTAACCCTTCGGCAGTTTTTTCATCAAGCCCAAGCGTTAAAGCCCAGTCAAGATTATCGCCTATCGGTAAAACTTTAATAACAACGTCGTTAACACCTTCGTTAAAAGCATCTTGCCAAATTTTTGCATTGCGCTTTTTGTAATTATCAAACTCAGCAACGTTCCTAAGCCACTTATCTTTATATTCATCAACTTGTGATTTAAGACTTTCTATTTCCTTAATAAGGTTTTCGTTTTCTTTAACTAAAGCATCCTCGGTTATCTTTTCAACTTCTTCTTCAACTTTAGTTTTCTTTTCTTTTTCAGCCATTTTTAATATCCTTTATTCTTTATTTTTTAGCATATCTTCTAAAATCTTACCAACGCCTTCCAAAACAGAAATAACCTTTTGGTAATCCATTCTAAGTGGGCCTATAACGCCGTAAGTGCCTATCTTAACCCCACTTGCAGAGTAGGTTGCTGTGACAAGTGAACAATCGTTAGGCATTTCCTTTCCGTCTTCCCCACCGATTTTAATATTAATTTCAATATTTTCACTATCGCTTGCAAGTAAGCCTGCAAGTTTTTGTTTACTTGTGACAACTGATAAGAAGTTTTTAACCTTTTCAGAATCGTTATACTCTGGGTGGTTAAGTATTTTACCTTCGCCTTCTAAAACAACGTCTTGCCCGTTAGAGTTAATGTAATCTTCAATAGCGTTCATAACGCTGTTAAAAATTTCCCTATACCCACTAAATTCTTCAGTAATAATATCGGCAAGCCCAACGATTTCACTAAATTCTTTACCGGCAAAAATCTTTTCAATCATAGCGTTTGCTTCGGCAATTTGACTATCCGTCATACTCTCAGGGATATCAATGAATTTATCTCTAATCAAGGTGTTTTCAGTTAAAATTAATAAAAGCGCTTGATTTTTCTTATGCCTAAAAATATTAATTTTAACAATTTTTTCCTTATCGCTATGTGATGCGTACCCTACTGAAGTATAATCAGTTAATTCACTAATAACTTTAACTGCGTTTTGCACAACCTTTTCTAAATTATCAGCATGCCCGTCAAAAGCATTTCTAATAACTGAAAGTTCTTTAGTGGTAAGTTTGTTTTTATCCATTAACTCAGCCACGTAAAGTTTATACGCTTCTACTGATGGAACACGCCCACTACTTGTATGAAGTTGTGTTAAATACCCCATTTCTTCTAGGCCGGCAAGTTCGCTTCTAACCGTTGCCGAACTAATATTAGTTAAATACTTTTCGGTAATGCTTTTGCTTGAAACAGGTTGTGCAGTTGAAATGTAATCATCA
>JAZRDW010000019.1:0-2254 GCA_045660505.1 Christensenellaceae bacterium
GAAAACAACCTTTTATCTTTAACCGAAAAAGAGCATATTGATTATTACATAAATCAAGGTTTAGATAAAAAGGACGCGCTAAAAAAAGTTGCAAAAGAGCGTGGGATTTCTAAGTCAAGTTTATATAAATATACTATAGAATAAAATAAATACTAAGCACTCTTAAAGGGGTGCTTTTATTTTTTTATTTATAAAACATCAAATTATTTAACACAAAAACGATAAACTTTGTATCTAATAATACAAATGAAATTATGTCTTTAAGCGTGCCAGATAACAGAAACATGGTGTTATTCCCTGAAAAAATTAACGGGAAATACGCTAGATTAGAACGCCCTTTCCCTGTATAAAAACACAGCAATCTATTTTTTCAAAGTAAAATAAAAAAGCAAAACCATATTTTTGGTTTTGCTTTTAATTTTTTAATTGATTATTAATTATTTAATAACGGTTTGCCCACCCATAAATGGCCTTAAAACTTCTGGGATAGTAATAGAACCATCTGCATTTTGGTATTGTTCAATTAAAGCAGGGAACACACGGCTTGTTGCTAAGCCAGAGCCGTTTAAGGTGTGCAAGAATTGTGGCTTGCCCGTTTTAGAATCACGGAACTTAGTGTTGTTTCTTCTTGCTTGATAATCGTTAGCATTAGAAACTGAACTTACTTCTTTATAAATACCCATAGTTGGAATCCAAACTTCAATATCGTAAGTTCTTGCCATTGATGCAGAGCAGTCGCCAGCGGCAAGTTTAGAAACACGGAAGTGTAAACCTAACTTTTCAATTAGACTTGCTGCTTTATTAACTAATTCTTCAAAAGCAACCATAGATTTTTCTGGGTGAGCGTATTGCACCATTTCAATTTTGTTAAATTGATGCCCCCTAATCATACCGCGTTCTTCTGCACGATAAGAACCTGCTTCTTTACGATAGCAAGGGTTGTATGCAAAAAACTTCATACGAAGTTTTGCTTCGTCAATAATTTCGGCGGCATACATATTAACAAGGGCAGTTTCAGCCGTTGGCAACATAAACCTATTTTTCTTTCTATCTTCATCAACGTCAAGCCAGTAAACTTCATCAGCGAACTTAGGGAATTGACCTGCGCCAAAACCACAGTTGTAGTTTAGTTGGTGTGGTGGAAGAATAAATTCATACCCGTCGTTTAAGTGTTCAGAAATAAAGAAGTTTAATAGCGCCCATTCTAACCTTGCGCCTTCGCCACGATATAACCAGTAGCCACCACCAGAAAGTTTTGTGCCACGGGTATAGTCAATAATGCCTAACTTTGTGCAAAGGTCAACGTGGTTTTGCATAGGGAAATCAAATTCAGGTTTTTCGCCAACAACCTTTATAACTTCGTTTCCTTCCTTTTCGCCTGGAACTAAATCTTTATCAGGGATATTAGGTATGCGTGATAATAAATCAAAAACCTTTTCTTCAAGTTCTTTAGCCTTTTGGTCGCACTCAGCAATTTTTTCACCTAAAACGCGCATTTCGTTAAAAATTTCATCAACAGGTTGACCTGCTTTTTTAAGTGCAGGGATTTGTGCTGAAACCTTATTTTTTTGTGCTTTATAACTTTCAACTTCGCCTATAATAGCACGGCGTTCTTTGTCAAGCGCTAAAATCGTGTCAAAGTCAGCATCAAAGCCTTTGCGCTTAAGTAGTTCAGTAATTTCATCTTTGTTTTCTTGGATTCTTTTAATGTCCAACATATTTAATAAGTTCTCCGTAAACTTTAATTTATATTTAACGATAATATTATAACTTTATTTTAACTTAAAATCAATTGAATTGCCCTACATTTTTTGCAAAAAACTTTCAAAAAAATACCTAAGTGAAAAATATTTACTATTTTTATGTTAATTTCTATCTTTTTTCTTGCAAAAACACATAAAAAAGTGGTAAAATATAACACACAAAAGGAGTTAAAAATGAAAGATAGACTTTTTCACTTGAAAGAATTTATTGATAAAAACGGCAAAGTTACTTTGCACGAACTAGAATGCGCTTTCCCAAACGTGTCTTCTATGACTTTACGCCGTGACCTTAATAGGCTTGAAGAAGATAACCAAGTTTTGCGTGTTTCTGGTGGGGCAATATCAGTTAACACCGTTCTTCGTGCCAAAGAAGCCGATTTTTCTGAAAGAATTAACTATAACACGGCTGAAAAGTTAGAAATTGCAACTAAAGCCGTTGATATTGTTGAAGCAAATAGTTGCGTGTTTATTGACGGGGGTTCAACAACCAC
>JAZRDW010000020.1:0-2003 GCA_045660505.1 Christensenellaceae bacterium
CTTTTTTATTATAATATATATAACTTTATTATACTAAACGCTAATACCTTTTCCATTAACTATTATATGAAAAAAAATTATTTAATAGTGTATAAAAAAAGGCTAACCTAGTGGTTAGCCTTTAATGAATTTTTTATAAAATTAATCTTCCATTCTAATAACGCCTTTAACAGCAAAAACTTCTTTTAATGCTTGAAGTTTATCTAGCGTCTTTTTAATAGCACTTTCTTGGCAAAGGTGGGTGATAATGATAATTTGTGCCGTGCCTTCGCTTTCAGAAACTTGTTTTACTTCTGAAATGCTAACCCCACTCTTAGAGAATAAACCTGCAATCTTTGAAAGAACGCCCGTTGTATCTGAAACAGATAACCTAATATAATATTTAGAAGTGAAATCACCAACGAACTTTGTTTCTTTATTGCCCTTTTCGTTATTTTCAAAGTTAGCGTAGAAATATTCGCTATGTTTTGCTGCAAAAATAACGTCTGAAACGATTGCACTACCTGTTGGAAGTGCGCCTGCGCCCCTACCGTAAAGCATAATTTCGCCAACAGCATCACCAACTAAGTGAACTGCATTAAAACTATCGTTTACGCTAGCAAGTGGGTTATCATTTCTAACGAAAGTTGGGTGAACCCTAACTTCAACGCCGTTTTCAGTATCCTTACCGATACCTAAAAGTTTAAGAGTGTAGCCCATTTCTTTACCATAAGCAATATCTTCTTTATTAACACCCGTAATACCTTCACGATAAACGTTTTCAATGCAAACCTTTTTGTTGAACGCTAAACTTGATAAAATTGAAAGTTTATAAGTTGCATCAAACCGTTCAACGTCAGCAGTAGGGTTAAATTCTGCATATCCTAAGCGTTGTGCTTCTTTCAATGCTTCTTCATAAGAAGAACCTTCGTTTGCCATTTTAGTTAAAATATAGTTAGTTGTGCCATTGATAATACCTTTAATAGATAAAATCTTATTTGCTTGCATACCTTCTTGTAAAGTACGGATAATAGGAACGCCACCAACGCAACTTGCTTCAAAGAATAAACCTGCGTTCATCTTCTTTGCTTCCATTTCTAGTTCTGGCCAATGTTTAGCAAAAAGTTCTTTATTAGAAGTGACAACAGTTTTACCACTCTTAAGTGCTTTTAACACGAAAGTTTTAGCAACAGTTGTTCCACCTATAACTTCAACAACTATATCTACGTTAGGGTTGCAAACAACTTCTTCAATGCTAGATGCTATTTTATCATTTTCAATTCCAAGAGAAAGCGCCCTTTCAATATTCTTTTCTAAAACGCATTCAACTGTTAAATCAACGCCTTGCGTTTTCTTAAAATATTCTCTCTTTTCGGTTAGAATTTGGTAAGTACCGCCACCTACAACACCTAAACCTAAAATTGCTACGCCTGCTTTTTTCATATTCTTCTCCTTTAATTATTTAGTTCATAAATTAATTTCAACCCGTCAAGTGTTAAAGTTCTATCAACGGTGTTAATTAATTTAACTGCTTTTGCTATAATTTCACCAAGACCACCCGTTGCAACAACCTTGATTTCGGCTAGCCCTAGTTCTTTCTTTATTTTCTTTATAATATTTTCAACTAAACCTGCAAACCCAAAAATTATGCCTGCTTGCATACAATGTTTAGTGTTTTTACCGATTACCGTTTTTGGCGCGTCAAGTTCAACCATAGGTAATTGCGCCGTTTTGGTTGCTAAACCTTCAAGCGAAGTTTTAATACCAGGTGCTATTACCACGCCTAAAAGTTCACACTTTTCACTAACGACGTCAAAAGTAGTTGCCGTTCCAAAATCTATTACGATTATAGGACGTTTATATTTATTAAATGCTGAAACGCTATTTACAATAATGTCTGCACCAACTTCTTTAGGGTTATCAGCCTTAATGTTAAGCCCCGTTTTAATGCCTGGGCCTACGATTAATGGTGAAATTCCAAAGAAATATTCACACATGTGGCAAATAGTGTAATTTAACGCTGG
>JAZRDW010000021.1:0-9079 GCA_045660505.1 Christensenellaceae bacterium
GTAAAAGTGTGTGTATTTTAATAAATTTTATACAAAAATTAGTTTATAATAAAAAAATCTATTTAAAACTATAAATAGTTTTAATTTTTTTAATTATTACTTGTAAAAAAAATATATTTATGTTATAATTATAACATAAAAAATTTATCTTGGTCATAGGTGTAAAATGGAAGATAATATTAAGCAAAACGTATCTAATTATGGCGAAAGTCAAATTCAAGTTCTTGAAGGTTTAGACCCTGTTCGTAAAAGAGCTGGTATGTATATCGGCTCTACTGACGATAGGGGGCTTGACCACTTAGTTCAAGAAATTGTTGACAACTCTGTTGATGAAGCGAACAATGGTTTTTGTGATACCATTATCGTTCAAATCAATGGTGATGGTTCTTGCACGGTTAAAGATAACGGCCGTGGTATTCCAACTGCTATTCACCATACAGAAGGTGTTTCTGCCGTTCAAGTAGTTTTAACTAAACTTCACGCAGGTGGTAAGTTTGGCGGTGGTGGATATAAGATTTCTGGTGGTTTACACGGGGTTGGTTTATCTGTTGTTAATGCTTTATCTGAGTGGCTTGACGTTGAAGTTTACCAAAATAATAACCACTATAAGCAAACCTATAATCGTGGTATTCCACAAGCAGAATTAAAGGTTGTTGGCTCTGCAGATTTTACTGGTACTTGGGTTACCTTTATGCCTGATGATGAGATTTTTGAAACGGTTGAATTTAATTATGATACCATTAAAACTCGTTTAAGGGAACTTGCATATTTAAATAAAGGATTAACTATTAAACTTATTGACTTGCGTGCTGAAAGGGAACAAGAAGATACTTTCTACTACGAAGGTGGTATAGCACACTTTGTTGAAGATTTAAGTAAAAATAAAAAGCCATTGTTTGATAAGCCTGTTTATTTTGACGTTTTCTATGGCGACACGGAAGTTGAAGTTGCTATTCAATATACTGAAACATATAATGAAGTTATTTATGCTTTTGCAAATAACATTAACACCGAAGAAGGTGGTACGCACCTAGACGGGTTTAAGAACACTTTAACTCGTATAATTAACGATTTTGGTAAAAAACTTAACGTGTTTAAGGGTGATGAAAAGGTTTCTTCAGACGACTGCCGTGAAGGTATTGTTGCAGTTGTTTCTGTAAAACTAACTGAACCACAATTTGAAGGTCAAACCAAAACAAAACTTGGTAATAGTGAAATGCGTAACTTTGTTACCAAGGCAATGAATGAATATTTTGGGGCTTATTTAGAAGAAAACCCTGCTAAGGCCCGTGAAGTTTTATCAAAGTGTATTATGGCGCAAAGGGCAAGGGAAGCTGCTAGACTTGCTAGGGAAAATACTAGAAGAAAAGGCGCTTTAGAATCAACAACTCTACCTGGTAAACTTGCCGATTGCTCTGATAAAAACCCAGCGTTCTGTGAAATATTTATCGTAGAAGGAGATTCTGCAGGTGGTAGCGCTAAACAAGGTAGAGATAGGCGTTTCCAAGCGATTTTGCCTTTGCGTGGTAAAATTCTTAACGTAGAAAAGGCAAGGCTTAATAGGGTATTAGAAAATGAAGAAATTCGCAGTATGATAACTGCTTTCGGTTGTGGTATTCACGAAGATTTTGATGAAAGCAAACTTCGTTATGATAGAATTATTTGTATGACCGATGCCGACGTTGATGGTAGCCATATTAGAATATTGCTATTAACTTTCTTCTTCCGCTTTATGCGCCCACTTGTAGAAAATGGCCACGTTTATATTGCGCAACCACCACTATACAAGGCAACTAAAAATAAAGTTGATAAATATTTATATTCTGATAAAGAATTACAAGATTACTTAAATGAAGTAGGTAAATGTGATATTCAAAGATATAAAGGTCTAGGCGAAATGGACCCTGAACAACTTTGGGATACCACTATGAACCCAGAAACAAGAACAATGCTTAAGGTTACAATGGAAGATGCTGTTGAAGCAAACGAAACCTTTACAAGGCTTATGGGTGAAGACCCTGAGTTAAGAAGAGTATTTATTGAAGAAAACGCTAAACTTGTTAAAGATTTAGATATTTAGGAGTTGAAAAATGGCAAAAAAAGATATTAATTCAGAACTTTCTGCTGAATTTAAAGCAACGCTTGAAAAAACTAAACTTATTAACGTTGAAGTTAATAACGAAGTAAAAAAATCATTTATTGCTTATGCAATGGCTGTTAACGTATCTCGTGCTATTCCTGACGTTCGTGATGGTATGAAGCCTGTTCATAGGCGTATTCTTTACGCTATGCACGATATGGGGCTAACAAGTGATAAAGCATTTAAGAAATGTGCTAAAATCGTCGGTGAAGTTTTAGGTAAATATCACCCACACGGCGATAGTTCAGTTTATGATGCTTTAGTTCGTTTAGCGCAAAACTTTGCTATTAACTTTCCACTTGTTGACGGGCATGGTAATTTTGGGTCAGTAGACGGGGATAAGGCTGCTGCATATCGTTATACCGAAGCAAGGCTTTCTAAACTTTCTAACGAAATGCTCCGTGAAATTGATAAAAACACCGTTGATTTTTATCCTAACTTTGACGATACAGAAATGCAACCGGTTGTTTTGCCTTCAAGAATACCTAATATTTTAGTAAATGGTGCTGATGGTATTGCAGTTGGTATGGCAACAAATATTCCACCACATAACCTTGCTGAATGTATTGATGGTTGTATCGCTTTAATGGACAACCCTGAAATTTCTGTTGAAGACCTTATGGAATATATTCCTGCACCTGATTATCCAACTGGTGGTGTTTTGATGGGTAGGGCTGGCATTAGGCAAGCATATCGCACGGGTAAAGGTGGTTTCGTTCTTCGTGCTAAGTGTGAAATTGAAGAATTTAACAATGGCACAAGGGAAAGAATTGTTGTAACTGAATTACCATATCAAGTTAATAAAGCACTTTTAATTAAGAGTATTGCTGATATGGTTAAAGATAAGCGTATTGAAGGTATTAGTGATATCAAAGATGAATCTGATAGACACGGTATGCGCATGGTTATTGAACTTAAAAAGGACGTTAATGCTCAAGTAGTATTAAATACTTTGTATAAGCACACCAACCTTCAAGTTAAAGATGGTATTATTTTATTAGCGCTTGTTGATGGCGAACCTAAGGTTTTAGGTCTAAAAGAAATTTTAGAGCATTATATAGCCCACCAAGAAGAAGTAATCGTTCGCCGTACTAAATATGATTTAGCAAAAACTGAAGAGCGTGAACATATTGTTAAGGGCTTAGTAATTGCACTAGCAAATATTGATAGGGTTATTGAAATTATTCGTCACTCTGATGATAAGAATTCTGCATGTGCATCTCTTATGGAAGAGTTTGTGTTAACTGATAAGCAAGCAAACGCAATTTTGGAAATGAGATTACAACGCTTAACTAGTATGGAAGTTGAAAAACTTAATGAAGAACTTGTTGAGTTAGAAAAAATTATTGCTGACTTAAAAGATATTTTAGCAAACGAAGCCCGTGTTAAAGCAATCATTAGAAAGGATATGGAAGAAATTAAACAAAAATATCCATCTCCTAGAAAAACAGAACTTTCTTATGACTATGGCGATATTGATGAAGCAGATATGATACCTGTTGAAGATATTGTGGTTAGTTTAACACACTTTGGCTACGTTAAGCGTGTTGCTGTTAGTGAATATAGAACACAACGCCGTGGTGGTAAAGGTGTTACTGCGCATAAACCTAAAGAAGAAGACTTTGTTGACAATATGTTTATTGCATCTACGCACGACGATATCTTGTTCTTTACAGATAAGGGCAAGGTTTATAGCATAAAAGGTTATAATATCCCTGTTGGTTCTAGAACGGCAAGGGGTAGGGCAATCGTTAACGTGTTGCAATTATCTGAAAATGAAAAAGTTCGCGCAATGATTCAAGTTAAACCTGATGCTGAAGGCTATATTGTTCTTGCAACTAAGAACGGTTTGATTAAAAAGACTTCATTAAAAGAATTTGCTAATATTAGAAAGGTTGGTAAGATTGCAATTAGTATCGTTGAAGGTGATGAACTTATTTCCGTTCAACTATCTAATGGTAATGACCAAATTATTATCGCATCACACGACGGTAAGTGTATTAGATTTGATGAAAGTGACGTTCGCCCTATGGGTAGAGATACACAAGGCGTTAAGAGTATTACCTTAAACGATAACGACTACGTTGTTGATATGTCAGTTATAAAAGAAGGTTATGAAGTTATTACAATGACCGAAAACGGCTATGGTAAGCGTTCTAGTATAGAAGACTATAGATTGCAAACTCGTGGCGGTAAAGGCGTAAAAGCAGGCGTATTTAACAATAAAACGGGTAAACTTGTTAACTTAAAACTTGTTTCTAGTGATGAAGATATTATGATTATTACTTCTAACGGAACTATAATCCGTGTTTCTGCTAGTGAAATTAGCACTATAGGTAGAGATACGCAAGGGGTAAGAATTATGAGAATTGATGATTCAACAGTTTCTAAGATTGCAATTTCACCAAAGAGTGAAGATGAAGATAGCGAAACTGAAGATGAAGTGACAGAATAAAACTATTATTACTAAATTAAACAACCGATTTGCAAAAACAAATCGGTTGTTTTTTTATTGAAAAAACATATGATAAATTATAATATATTTAAAGATTTATAAATTTTTTATTTATTCTTGTTTTTTTATATTGACAAATAATATTTAATTGTATATAATATTAAAGCGTTTTGAGTGCTGATATGGCTCAGATGGTAGAGCACATCCTTGGTAAGGATGAGGTCACCGGTTCGATTCCGGTTATCAGCTCCATAAAAATAGGGTGTATGCAAATTGCATACACCCTTTATTTTTTTTTAAAATTCATTTAATAAAGTTTAGCAAACCACTTAAATTGTTTACCTATAAATGAAAAGGCAAAAATCATTATAACAAGCGCATATAAAATTCCACTTGCTTCTAAATGCGTCATAATATTAACAGGTTCAACAACGTTCAATATAGGCAAAATAAAACCAACTATATAAATTACGTAGTATAGTGCAACACCAAGCATTGCAAAAGCAAATATAATGCTAATAATTTTAAATAAAACTCTAAAGAAAGTTAGTTGAAATATTATCAATAAAAGCGCCATTACAATGTCAATGGCAATAATCCCAAAGAAAATATAAGGAACATAGCGTGATAATAATTCAAAAACTGATTGAAAGTTTAAATTAAATGCTTGTAAAAAATTAGAGGTCATTAAAAAGTGTGTTGATTCATAACTTCCGTCGCCTAAAATGGGCATAGCATCTTTAAAGAACTTAAAACCTGCTTCGCCAAAATTAAATGGAACAAAAACGATTAAGCACGCAAATAGGCAAGCAAAAATAGTTCCCACGCATTGACCAACATTAATGTTTTTAACATTATCGTTTGACATATTCTTTCTCCTAAAAAAAACTAAAAAATAGTTGTAATTTACTTATTAATTTCCCTTATTGCTATTTCAATAATTTTAGGGAAACCTTTTGTTACTGTTTGTAAATTTTGATAGAATTGTTCTTGTGCAGTACCATTATTAAAAATATCAGTAATACCTTTAATCATATATAATGGCATATTGTTTGAAGTGCAAACTTGTGCAATTGCACCACCTTCCATATCTCTAAGCGAACAACCCAAATCATTTATAGTGTTTATATCGCATAAATCATTTGTAAACCTATCAGCACTTGCTAAAGAACTTGTTTGTAAAAATTCTAAACCTTTAGTGCTATTATTAAAGAATACTCTATCATATTCTTGAATATAACCTAATGGCACGTTATCTAATTGCCTTAAATCAAAGTCAAATTGACAGCATTTATCAACAGAATAATATTTAAGAATTTCAACACTAGTGTTCATACCACCGCAAGTGCCAAAATTAAGTATGTATTCAGGGCTATATTTATCAATTAATAGTTGGGTGGTTAATCCAGCGCTAACTTTACCTATACCACTAATAGCAAGGACAACGTCTTTATCAGCAAGTTTAAAAGAAAACGCCCTTTTATCTGCAATTTTAAATTCGGTTAGATTATCAACTTTTTCTAATAAGTATTTTGCCTCTGAATATAGGGCAACAACAATTCCTACCATAAAGCACCATTAATATATTTTAATAACAAAATATATTATAACACCATATACATATAAAGTCAATAGAAGATTTATTTATATTTTTTTAATAATTTTTTATTATTTTTTTAGTCCTAAAAGTTAAAACACGATTTGTTTTTTTTGACATAAATTTAAAAATTAGGGGTAAAATGATATGTTTTACCTACAAAAAACGAAATCGTGTAATGTTAAAAAATGCAAAAAATGGGGCAAAATAGTGAAAAAATGGCTAATTTTAGCAAAAAACTGCTTAAAAAATTGCTTGACAAAACATAAAATATACCCTAAAATATGAAATTGTGTAAAAAGGTTTAAAATTAATGTAAGGGGATAGTATATGGACATTAAAAATGCAATAGGCTTAGATATTAAAGATGAAAAAAGTGTTTTCATTGCGCCTACGGTAAAAATAGGTAAAAACGTAACTATTTATGAAAACATTAGAATTGATGGTAATAGTGAAATCAAAGATGGTGCTGTTATTATGCCGTTCTGTTATATTGTTGATACAGTTATTGGCGAAAACACAGTTGTTCAAAGCAGTAATTTGGAAAAATCTGTAATAGGAAATAACTGTTCAGTTGGTCCATTTGCTCATTTAAGACCAAATTCAACTATTTGTGACAATGCAAAAATAGGTAATTTTGTTGAAATTAAAAACGCTGTTATAGGCAAAGGTTCTAAAGTTAGTCACTTAGCATACGTTGGTGATGCAGAAGTTGGCGAAAATTGTAATATCGGTTGTGGTGCTATTTTTGTTAATTATAACGGAAAAACAAAAAACAAAACGATAGTTGGTAATAACTCTTTTATCGGTAGCAACTGCAATATTATTGCGCCTGTTGTTATTGAAGAAAAATCATATATCTGCGCAGGAACAACTATAACTGAAAACGTTAAGACTGATGATTTTGTTATAGGTCGTGTTCGCCAACAAGTTAAAGAGAATAGGGCGCATAATTATCTTAAAGGAGAAAACTAAAATGGGTTTATTTTTTGGTACGGATGGAATTAGGGGTAAGGTTAACGAAGATTTGAGTTTTAACATTGCCTATAAAATCGGTAATGCATTATCAATTTTAAAGGATAAACCTAAGGTTTTAATCGGCTGTGATACAAGAATTTCTAATACATACCTTACTTTAGGCGTTGCAAGTGGCGCTATAAGTGGTGGCGGATTAGTTACTGACGTTGGCGTTTTGCCAACTGCAGGTATTGCATATTTAACTAAAGAATTAGGCTTTGACTACGGCGTTGTTATAAGTGCATCACATAATAGTGGCGAATATAACGGAATTAAAATTTTTAATAAAGATGGTTATAAACTTTCTGAAAAGGAAGAAGAACACGTAGAAAGGTGCTTTATTAGGGAAAAAGTTGTTGATAATAGTAATATTGGCTCTTTTACACAAGATTTTACCCTAGCAAAATTATACAAAGAATACTTAATAAATGTAAGTAAGAATAGTTTAAAAGGCAAAGTTATCGTTCTTGACTGTGCTTATGGTGCTGCACATAGAGTTGCGCCAGACGTGTTTAGAAAATTAGGCGCATCAGTAATCGCTGCAAACTGTGTTAATGATGGTAAGAAAATTAATGAAAATTGCGGTGCGTTATACCCAGAAAATTTAATTAGGCGTGTAAAAAGGTATAAAGCCGATATGGGCTTTGCTTTTGATGGTGATGCCGATAGATTGATAGCCGTTGATGAAAAGGGTAATATCATTGATGGTGATATGGTTATTTATGGGTTAGCAAAATACTTTAAGAAAAACGGTATTCTTAAACAAAACTGTGCAGTAGGAACTAGCCACACTAATATGGCTATTGAAGAAGGACTTAAAAATGAAGGAATTGAACTTATAAGGACTGATATAGGTGATAAATACGTTTTAAGAAAACTTCTTGAAAAAGACTTAACGCTTGGTGGTGAACAAAGTGGACATATTATATTAAAAGATTTGGCAACTACTGGCGACGGAATTTTAACTGCTATATTTATTGCAAACTTATTAATTTCTGAAAATATTTTAATGTCTGAAGCATTTAATATTGAACTATACCCACAAGTTAATAAGAACGTTGTTGTTGAAGATAAGTTTAGGATTATGAATAATGAAGATTTAAGCCTTGCTATTGCTAGATATAATGTTGAATTGTCAGGTATCGGTAGAATAATGCTAAGGGCATCAGGCACCGAACCTAAAATTAGGGTAATGGTTGAAAGTAAGGATAATCAATTAAATAAACGCATTGCTGATGATTTGGTTAACATGATTAAGCGTATCAATAGCGAAGTTTAATAATAAATTATTAAATTTAATAAGAATTTTTTGTTTAGACGGCATTTTTTGTCGTCTAATTTATTTTAAAAAACAAACTTTAATTATTTTCTAACTTAAAATTATATTTACAAAATTAATTTTATGTGTTATACTTAAAGAAATATAAGGGGGATTGTTTCGTGAAAGCAACTAAAAATCAAATTTTAGTAGGTATTTTATCTATTATAGTGCTATTAAGTTCACTAGCAGTTTTGCTTTGTGATATTTTAATTCCACTTAATTTTTGGTTAAACCCTGTGTTAAACTTTTTCTTTTGTTTAGCAGTAGGTTTTGGCTTAATTAGCCTAATTATTGGCATTAAAAAACGCCATTCTTGGTATTTATATATCGGTGCAATCTTGTTAGGGCTTGCCTTAATTTATCTTTTAGCGCAATATATTATGTGGTGGATTGGCTTAATCGTAGTTGTTGTATTATGGATTATTATTGCAATAATCAGTTTTATGCTTGGTGCCAATAAAACGGAATTTGCTATAAACGATAGTCCTGATTATGAAGATTATAAAACTAGAAAGGCAAAAAAATTAGAAAATGAAGAACAAGTAGAAG
>JAZRDW010000022.1:0-1503 GCA_045660505.1 Christensenellaceae bacterium
TGAATATGTTTTTTAAGATGCTTTCTGATATTAAGCCTACTTCTGTTGCCGTTGCTTTTGACCTTAAAGGACCAACTTTTAGGCATAAACTTTTTGCCGGCTATAAAGGCACAAGAAAGCCTATGCCACCTGAACTTGTTCCACAAATTCCACTATTAAAAGAAGTTCAAAATTTAATGGGCGTATGCATTTTAGAAAAGGCTGGCATTGAAGCAGATGATATTATAGGCACAATTGCAAAACATACCGATATGCAAACTATAATTATTACTGGGGATAAAGACTCTTTTCAACTTGTTGATGAATATACCACCGTTTACTTTACCAAGCGTGGCATAACCGATACGGAAATCTATTCAAATGAAAACTTTTTTGAAAAAACTTCTATTACCCCACCACAAATTATAGAATTAAAAGCGCTTATGGGCGATTCTTCTGATAATATCCCTGGCGTTCCAGGGGTAGGCGAAAAAACTGCAATTAACCTTTTGCAGTTATACAAAGACTTAGATGGGGTTTACCAAAATTTAGGCTCTATTAAGGGCAAACTAAACGAAAAACTTACCCTTAACAAGGATAGCGCTTACCTATCAAAAACACTTGCAACAATTAACTGTGACTGCGATATTGAATACACCCTATCTTCAATGCAAATTAACTTGCCTTTTTCTAAGGAAGTTAGGGAAAAGTTTGTTGAACTAGAATTTAAATCACTTTTTAATAAACAAGAGTGGTTTTCTAGTGATGGTGAAGTTTCTTCTAACAACGCCTTAAAGGAAATTACCCCTATTAAAGTGGATAATCTTTCTATAATTGACAGTTTAATAAAAGAAGAGTTGCTTTCATTTGTTTTAACTGAAAACGGCGCGTTTATATCTAACGGAAAAGCCGAATATCACTTTGCTATAAGGCAAACCTTGTTTGATGACGGCTTTGATTTATCACAAATATTACTTGCCTTCAAGCCTATGTTTTTGGGAAAAAATAGGCTTATAGTTTTTAGTAAAAAGGACTTAAAACACTACCTTTTTGCAACGGCAGATATTACCCTTTCTTGCCCAACTGAAGATATTTCTATAATGAAATATTTGGCAGATTTTTCAGGCAAAACGGAAGACGTTTTATTGCTTTTAACCGAATATAATTTGCCTACTTCTACCCCTTCATATTCGCTATTTAATTTATACGCTATATTAAGTGAAAAACTTATAGAACAACAAGTTGAAAAACTTTATTACGATATTGAATTGCCACTTGCTGACGTTCTTTACGATATGGAACAAGCCGGCTTTAAGGTGGAAGTTAATTCACTAAATCTTGCAAGTGAAAAATATAGGGTTCTTCTGGAAGAATTAGAACAAGAAATTCGCTTACTCTGTGAAGAGCCAAACCTTAACGTTAATTCCCCAAAACAACTTGGCGAGGTTTTGTTTGATAAGTTAAAACTAGGTAAGGGCAAAAAGACCAAACACGGCTATTCAACACAAGCCGAAATTTTAGAAA
>JAZRDW010000023.1:0-1251 GCA_045660505.1 Christensenellaceae bacterium
CCTGTTATGAAGTTTATGGACGCTAAAGAACTTTTAATGACTAAGTTTAAGTATAAACCATCTGATATGAAAGACTTTGACCCTCAAGAAGAAGAACTTTTAGGTAAATATGCTAAAAAAGAACTTAATAGCGACTTTATATTTATTACCCACTACCCATCAAAGAAAAGACCTTTCTATACTATGGACGACCCTAGTGACCCTGAATACACATTATCATTTGACCTATTGTTTAGGGGCTTAGAAATCACTTCTGGCGGTCAAAGGGTGCACGATTATAAACAACAAGTTGAAAAGATGATTAAACTTGGCACTAACCCAGAAGACTTTGAAACATACCTTATGTTCCATAAATACGGTGCACCACCACACGGTGGTTTAGGTATCGGCTTAGAAAGATTAACTATGCACTTACTTGGTGCTAAAAACGTTCGTGAAACAACCTTGTTCCCAAGGGATATTAACCGCGTTACACCATAGTAAATATTAAACGAATTAAAAAACCCGTTGATAAAAAATCAACGGGTTTTTTAATTTTAAATTTATTAAACTAATACATCTAAACCATAAAACACATATTCTATTTTATTTTTCTCAATTAAACTTTCCTTTGTGGTGTTAAACTTTTTTGCAATGGATGAAAAAGTATCAAATGGTTTAACAGAATAAACCAACCCACCACATATTTCAATATAAAGCATATCCCCAACTAAAACTTCACTAGTTAGATTGTTTTGCTTAATAAGTATACAAGGTGGGATATTAAACTTTTTAGCAATTGAAATTATGCTATCCCCTTCTAAAACACGATAAAAAAACTTTTTGCTCATATTATTATATTTATGCTTGGCCGTGAATAAAATACTATATATAATAAAGGTTTTTTGGGGAAATATTTTGAGAAAGTTTTTTAAGACGGTTGCTATTGTTACTATTTTCTCTATGAGTGAAAAGTTTTTAGGGTTTTTATATAGAATTTTCCTATCTAGAACGATAGGTGCTGAAGGCATAGGCTTATATCAAGTAGCCCTTTCAGTTTTTGCCCTTTTATTTACCGTTTGCTCTGCAGGCACGCCTATAACTGTTTCTAGGTTAATGACTAAATATAAAGCACAAAACCAACCTGACAGAGTTTCTAAAATTATAACGGCAGGTATTGTTTTCACTCTTTTAGTGGCTATTCCCTTATGCTTAATATTTATATTGTTTGCGGATAAGTTTACCTTTTTATTTGCCGATACACGGTGCATT
>JAZRDW010000024.1:0-1164 GCA_045660505.1 Christensenellaceae bacterium
ATTGAACGGTTAATACGTTTGGAAATGATTTTTCAAGTGAAACAACTTCCATATAATGGTATTCGTTTAATACGCTATTAACTTCATCTAAGTTTAAGAAAAGTAAGTTGTCCCCCAAAAAAGAATTTAGTGAATCTTGAATTTCAATAGAATTTGTTTCTTTATGCGCAGCAAAAACTAATTGAACCTTTTTTATAGAAAATAAGCCCAAGCACGAGATTATTGCAATCACACCAAAAACGACTGCTATTAAGATTACTAAAACCTTTTTGTTCTTCATTAGTTAATTATCCGTTAGTTTAATATTTGCGCCAAGTGAGGAAAGTTTTTTATCAAAAAATAAATACCCACGCCCTATATGATTTACGCCATAAACCTTTGTTGTGCCTTGCGCCACTAAACCAGCCAAAACTAAGGCTGCGCCACCACGCAAGTCACTTGCATATACCGAACTGCCCGTTAAACTATCAACGCCCTTGATAAAGGCTTTTTTGCCCTTGATAGAAATATCAGCCCCCATTTTAACAAGTTCATATAAATGGTTGTAGCGATTTTCAAACACCGTTTCAACTATGGTTGATTCGCCCTTAGAAATTGCTAAAAGCACACTAGTTTGCGCTTGCAAATCGGTTGGGAATTTTGGGTAAGGCCCAGTCTTAATTGAAAAGGATTGCCTTTCACCCTTACTTTGCATATATATTATATCATTATTTACTATAATATTACAAGTATTATTGCAAAATTTATGGATTAAATTATAAATATTTTTTGCTTTACAGTTATTTATTTTAACTTCACCCCCACAAATAGCAGTTGCAAGCATAAAAGTACCCGCTTCAATACGGTCCCCGATAGGCTTAAATTTACCACCGTGAAGTTTTTTAACCCCTTCTATATAAATATGCGATGTGCCTGCACCATATATTTTTGCACCAAGCATATTTAAAAATTTTGCTAAATCTTCTATTTCAGGTTCTCTTGCGCAGTTGTAAATTTCGGTTTTTCCTTCGCTTAAAGTTGCTATTAAAATAGCATTTTCAGTTGCACCGACAGACGGATAGTCTAACCTAAATTTACTACCTTTAATTTTACCTGCACAGCACTCAATAACCCCGTCAATTTCAAAGACTTCAACACCAAAATTTTTAAGGCAATTTATATGTA
>JAZRDW010000025.1:0-3266 GCA_045660505.1 Christensenellaceae bacterium
AACGTAAAATGCCCTATAAAAATGTGGTATTCTTGCCCATTCATATTTGATTAGGCTATCGCTATTAACTGCTTTACCATAATACTTTTTGTTAAGTTCTAAATATGCGTTAGACAAGTTTTCTTTTGTGAGTGGTTGCCCATCTTCAACCATTTGGTGAGCAAACCTTTCAAATTCAGCAAACTGCGTTTGCCTAAACAATGTTGTTCTTATCATTTCAAGTAGATAAGATAACAAATATTTTTTGAGTTTTTTATCACTTTCAGTATCAAGCAAATACCTAATAAGTAGCACTTCGTTAACGGTAGAAGCAACTTCTGCAACGAATATGCGATAATCTGCTTTTTGATAACATTGTGCTTTATTAGAAAAAAATGAGTGTAAACTATGCCCCATTTCGTGGGCAATAGTAAATACGTCATGCGTGGTTTTTTGATAGTTTAATAATACGAACGGGTGGGTATCGTAAACGCAAACGCTATAAGCACCACTTCTCTTTCCGTCCCCTTCATAAACGTCAAGCCAACGCTCTTTTTTTGCTTTTAATAATAATTTAGAATACTCTTCACCTAAAGGGGCTAACCCTTTAACAACTAAATCATAAGCATCTTCGTATTCAAGTTGAAGTTCAGCACCTTCTACGATAGGCACGTAAACGTCAAACATTTGCATATCTTTTAGTTTAAGAATTTTCTTCTTTTCTGCCATATAGTCGTTAAGTAATGGCAATGCGTTGTTAACTGAAGAAATCAAATTATCATAAACAACCCTAGGCACGTCTTCCCCCATAAGTGCTTTATCTAGTGCTGATGGGTATTTTTTTGCTTTTGCCAAGAACACACCCTTTTTAACGTTGCCGTAATAGGTAGCAGAAATCACGTTAATTAGTGATAGATAAGCATTATAATAAGCCTTAAACGCTTTCTTTCTTAACGCCCTATCTTCGCTATGCATAATCACACTATAAGTGCCGTGTGAAAGTTGAATAGTTTTACCATTATGCCTTATTTTTGCAAGTGGCAAATCTGCGTTATCAATTTTTGTGAATATATCACGGAAAGAAGATAAAGTTTCACTTGATAAGGCTAAAAGCCTTTCTTCATTTTCACTTAAAATATGCTCTTTATTATTAAGAATTTCCCTTAAAAAATAATCATATTCCTTTAATTCTTCATTATTAATAAATTCTTTTAAGGTGTTAGCACTTAAAGCAGTTAATTCTGGAACAACGTAAGCAAGGTTTGCACTAAAAGTTGCGCCTAAAGAAGTTATTTTTGATACTAAACCATCATAAAAAGCATCTTTAGTGTTTTCATCATGTTTCATCATAGCGTAAACGCTAAGTTTATCAAAAATACGGCAAACCTTTTCTTGCGCTTTCATACAAGAAAGAAAAACCTTTGGGTTTTTAAGTTTGCCCTTATATTCATCAAAATTTAGCATTGTAGAAACTATATCAAAATCTTCTTGCCACTTTTTATCGCTTTCGTAAATATCTTCTACTGCCCACTTATACTCTTTGTCTAAAATAACACCTTCTAAAAAAATTAGTTTTTGTTGCTGTGAATAGGCGCCGGCATTCTACCACCCCTATTAACAAATTTTTCACAACTATATGGGTTAACTTCCATAATAGGCGCATTGCCTAATAACCCACCGAATTCAACTGATTCGCCTACGCCCTTGTTTGGAACAGGGATAACACGAACTGCTGTTGTTTTATTATTTATCATACCGATAGCCGCTTCATCAGCAATCATACCAGAAATGGTTGATGCAGGGGTATCGCCAGGTATAGCAATCATATCTAAACCTACGCTACAAACACAAGTCATTGCTTCTAACTTGCTTAAGTTGATTGCGCCCTTTTCTGCAGCCTTAATCATGCCTATATCTTCACTAACAGGTATGAACGCACCAGATAAACCACCAACGTTTGAACTTGCCATAACTCCGCCTTTTTTAACTGCGTCGTTAAGCATTGCTAATGCGGCGGTTGTTCCGTGACCACCAACGCTATCTAAGCCTATTTCTTCTAAAATATGCGCAACGCTATCGCCCATAACAGGGGTTGGCGCTAACGATAAGTCCACAATACCAAATTCAGCGTTTAACTTTTCAGATGCTTTTTTAGCAATAAGTTGACCAACACGGGTAATCTTAAACGCCGTCTTTTTAATTTGTTCGGCAATTTCATCAATAGACGCACCTTTCATACTCTTTAATGCATGATGAACAACCCCCGGACCTGAAACGCCAACATTTATAACCGTTTCGCCTTCAGAAATGCCGTGGAAAGCACCTGCCATAAATGGGTTATCTTCAACGGCGTTGCAGAAAACAACAAGTTTTGCACAACCCAAACCATCTTTATCCCTTGTTATGTAGGCAGTTTGTTTAATAATTTCGCCCATCAATTTAACGGCATCCATATTGATACCTGCTTTTGATGAGCCTACGTTTACAGATGAACATAATCTATCGGTAATTGATAAGGCTTCAGGTATGCTTTGAATAAAAGACTTTTCAAAACTAGTCATACCCTTTTGAACTAATGCTGAATAACCACCCAAGAAGTCAACGCCAACGGTTTTTGCTGCGTTATCTAGTTCTTTAGCAAGGATAACTTCCTTACCACAAAAAGAAGAAGTTAATAGACTTGCAGGGGTGATAGAAATACGCTTGTTTATAATAGGCACGCCGTATTCTGATTCTAATTCTTCTGCAACTTTAACAATATTTTCAGCCTTTTTACAAATACGGTCATAACAAAGTTTAGCAGTTAACTTAGCATCATCTCTAATACAAGATAAAAGGTTAATACCCATGGTTATAGTACGAACGTCAAAGTGTTCTTTTTCAACCATATTTATGGTTTCTAAAATTTCATTTCTATTAATCATTGTGCTTTACCCTTTATTAAATTTTATGCATACAGTTAAAAATATCTTCGTGTTGAACGTGAATAGAAACGCCTAACCTTTCGCCTAAACTTAAAAGAATATTCTTTAATTCGTTTAGTGAAACGGTTGCATTTTCTAATGAGCATTGCATAATCATTGTGAAATTGCTTGACATAATTGTTTGGCTAATATCTTCAATATTAACGTTGCTTTGTGCTAAACACGTGCTTACGCCTGCAATAATGCCAGGTTTATCTTTACCTATAACTGTAACTATAACTTTCATTGTTCTTCTCCTTCAGATTGAGTTTCATTTTCTAAAATTTCATAACTTATTAAAACGTTGCCTTGAGTAATATACTT
>JAZRDW010000026.1:0-7253 GCA_045660505.1 Christensenellaceae bacterium
CTTATTTTAGGGTTATTTTTTATAATAATAAAAACCCAGTTAATTTTTATTTAACTGGGTTTTCCTCGTTTTATGTAAGGAGAGTTAAGTAGTTTTTTATGTGCAACTAAATAAATTAGTATGCTGTTTGAAGTTTATAGGTCTTCTCCCCTTGTGATGGGACTTTAATTGTAATTGTCAAAACACCTTCATTATCTTGGTAAGTACCAGTCATTTTATTCGTGTTTGAATATGGGCGTAAAATATCTTGTTCATACGTTCCGTCGCTATTTAATACATAACAACCAAAACTTGTTTCTTTCGCCCAGCTGTAACTTCTTGCTGCAAAGATTGTTGTGCCGTCAGGCAATACAACTTGGCACCATGGGAAACCACTAAGATTATAGAAACCGGCAAATTTATCATATGTGCCGTCATAATTTTCTGTGGTTAATAAGTTACTATCGACTGTTAAGGTATTACCGCCTTTACTTAAAGTATAATAAGTATTAACAGTTGTGCCATTAATAGTAATTGCAACGATACCGTTATAAGCAGATTTTGGTGTGATTGAATAAGAACCAGTATTATTCCCTGCTGAACAAGTTAAATCTTCATTAAGAATAACTGTGCCATAACTTTGTGAAGAATAAGTGCCAGCGACTAAAGAAGATAAATCTTTAATTTCACCAAAGAATTTAGTATATGCTTCGGCTGAATATGTTGGAGAATGAAAGTCAAACCAGATTTGATAGCAGTTATTAGAGTAGAAATAAATACCCTTTACACTTGATTGACCAAAAACACTTGAGCCATTTAATACAACGTTAAAATAACCTTGCTCACTATGGCTTGCAAATTTTTCAAATTGAACTAAACCAGATTCAACAGTTTGACCATCATCATCAATAAATGTAATTATGCTATTGTTGTTTTCATTTGTTCTAACTTCTAAATTATATCCACAAAGCGTAGAATCTACTGAATTATAAGTTCCTTTTAAATTTGGGGTAATTAAGTCAGCATCTTGAACGTTAACGTTAACGATATAAGAAATATCACCACTTTCAATTTGCCATTTCCTAGCCCCTGCAGATAGTCCGTTAGCATAAGAAGTTGCTATGTTAATTTTATTATCAGCGAAAGCCAAATCAAAAGAATTAAGTGTAGTAACGTCAACAATTCTATCAATAACCATATTTGAATAATCGCTATCAGTTAAGTTCAAATCTTTATAAATTTCACTAGAATATAGGATATATTCAGCAGTGTTAAGATACAAACGGTCTGCCAACGTGATAGTTTCTGTTTTGTCTTGAGTATAAACTTTAACGTCTACAGGTAAAGAAATATCAGCAATAGTGCCAGTTAACAAAGACTTAAATACAAGTTTTAATTCTGTTGAACCTTTGTGTAAACCTGTTACAACCAAGGTATCTTCATCAACGGAAATAATATTGTTATCATAAATAATATCATCAATAACATATTCACTTGTTGTTAAAACAGCATCATTTTCCATTACAGAAGGCGTTAAAGCAAAAGTTGTTGCGCCACCCCTGATATCGTTAAAAATTGTAGCCCTTGTGTTGTTATAAATGCTTATATTAATATTAGGAATAACAGAAACGCTAATAACTTCAGAAATATTAAAATCTTTCCAAGTTGCAGAAACAACAATTTTAGCATTGCCAACCGATACTGCGCTAATAACGTTATCTTCCAAAGTTAAGCAACCTGCAGTTTGACAATTTGCTTGCATATTAACTGCAACATTTAATGGTTTTGCATTATAGGTGATTAAGTTTTCAATTAGAAAAGTATCACCTGGATAAATGTATAAAACATTATTATCAACATTTGTTTGTAGTTTTGGAACTTTTTCTTTATCTGTTACTGAAATAATACATTTAGCAACTAAATCACCATGAGTAGCAGTAATAATTGTATTTCCTGCTTTCTTTGCCTCAACAATGCCGTTATTTACAACTGCATTATCATTAAGTGATGCCCAAACAACTTCATCTATAACGCTACCATTTAAGGTTGGAATTAGGGTTAATTCTTCATACTTTTCCAATGTATAATTTGTATAGTTAAGTGCTAACGTATCAACAACAATTTCTTCTTGGTCAGGGTTATCACTATCAGGTTTAGAGCAAGCAACTATAAAGCCAACAGAAAAAATTAATAAAATTGAAAGTAAAAACACTAATAATTTTTTCATTTTTATTTCCCCCCTTCCTATATTTCACTCATAATATTGTCAATAAAACCTTGAATACTATTACCTTCGGCAACAGTCATAATCTTGTTAATTTGACAATCATATGCAAAACGTTGTGCTATTGTTGAATATTGAGAACCGATATTTGAAGAATAGAAGAATAAATAAACATAATCTAGGAATGTCCTTTCTAATGAAATATGCCTATAAAGCATATCATAAGTTTCCCTATCAGTATACTTATATTTTTCAATAATTTCCATTGCTTCAGCAACGTAGCCTTGCCACTTATCAATATTAGCCTTTGGCCATAGTTCTTTTCTCTTAATATTATAATAGCAATCGCCCATCTTAGGATTTTCTTTTAATTGAAGAACTGTGTGCGCCCTTAAACTATTAAAATATTTCATCATAGGTTCAGCAGCATCTAAGAAATAGCCCCTGAAATATCTTTGAATATATGCCTCTTGGTCTAAATAGATGTCGTTGCCCAACCTTGCAGAAAGCGCTGCAGTTAGCATATGCCAAGCAGGCATACCTAAGAAGTTACCATTTTGGATTTCATCAGTCATAGAAGTAACATGGAATTCATTATGCCAAATTTGGTAATTTTCTTGCATACTGTTAAACATATCGTAAGGATACATATAAGCGTGGAAATTTGTTGAATAAGCCCAGAAGTCCATATCAGTACAAAGTGCAGCAATTTTAGAAAGTTGTTCATAATATACTTTATTTTCAGGGTGATATGTTGAGCGTTGGAATAAAAGGTCAATAGGTGCTACGTGACCAACGATACCATCTTCCATAACAACTGATGGATAATCATCATTTTCTATAGGAACAAATTGACCACTGCTATTTTTTACAGAAGGTGCTTCAATATATCCCCAGTAGAACCCGATTGAAAGTTTAAAGTTTTTAATAAAATAATCATTAAAATATTCTTTGGCTTCTGCTGTATTTAAATATTCTTTAACGCCATTATAAACGTCATTACCAAACCAAATCCATTGCGCAGTAGGACAGCCGTAAATTTCTTTTAATTCCCTACATTTTTCACAACCACAAGTTGTACCAACGTCCATATTAGACAATTGCCAAATATATCTATCAGGCATCTTCTTCATATGTTCAATAAGGTTTTCAATAGCCGTTTGAACCAATAATTCTCTTTCTGCTTCATCACCTTGCGCTGTATAGCAAAGTTGTTGTGCATCTGGATATGAGTACCACTTAGGGTGGGCTTGTTTATATTCTTCAGGCTTTAATAAAATTAAGGTATTATGCCCTTTTTGTCCTTCAATTAAGCCAAAAATAGACTTATCTGTTTCTGGTGATAACATTCTATACATAGCACTTGGATATTGACGCATAAAGCCTGCAAAAGCACCATAATTGTAATAGTGTGGTGAATGCGCTGCAGTATAGTTGTATAATGGAATTTCAGTAACTGCTTTATCAATCCAATAGCAATCATAAGAATATTGTTCAAAACCTACAATTCTATACAAGAAGTTATAAACACCAAATCTATTGCCAAGTTTTTGATTACCATAAATATAAATAGTGTTATCTTTTGTATAAAGATAATATCCGTGAATTCCACTTGCTTTTTCTGGCAAAGTAATATTTGCTGACCTAAACAAATCATTATCACCTATACAAATATATTTGTTATCAGCATTATGTGTTAAGCCTTCATCAGAAATAATAGGTAAATCAATACCCGTGGCTTCAGAGAAAAGAGTTTGCAATTCATCTTTTGCAGTCTTTTCATCATCATTAGCATTGTCAGATAGAACAATTTTATAATCTGTAACACCATTATAAAGAATATAATTTGGCGTTAAAACTTGGTCTACAACAGGTTCATTTGGGTTACTGCCCGAATTATCATTATTATTATTGTCAGAGCATGCTGTGAAAGTAAATAATGAAATTAAAACTAATAAAATAGAAATTATTTTTTTCATAACATATCCCCCTTATTTAACAATAACTGTGTAAGTAACACAAGTTGTATTATAATTTGAATCATAAACTAATAAATTAACTTCGTATTTACCTGCTTTTGTAAACGAATATGGAAGTTCATCACTAACGTAGTGCATAATTCCATTTGGTTCTTTAACGGCAATATACCAAGAATAATCTTCTTTGTTTGTGACTGTGAATTTTGGAATTGAAAGTTTACTTCCAACAGAAGCCGTTGTGCTTGCAGAGTTTATAACAACTTCTGGCAAGGTATCATCAACAACAATAATTTGGTAAGAGAAAGCAACGTCATTGTTGTAGTTAATATAGTCATAAACTTCAATAGTTACTTTATAACTGCCATATTCTTCTAACTTAAATTGATATTCTTTATCTGCAGGAACTGATGATAAAAGTGTTCCATCTAACGCCGTAACGTTAGAGTATTTTTTTGCACCATCAGGACGAACCTGAACGGTTATAGTGGTTTGAAGATATGGTGTAATTAAGTCAAAATTCTTAAATATTGACGTAGTTATAATTTCATTTATTGACTTTTCACCTGCATTATTATCATGCAATGTTTCAATATAAGTAGGTGCTAAGTCAACACCGATATTTGAAACTTGCGAATCATTAATAGAAACTATTTTAACGCCATCACAACCATCTTGACCCTTAATTTCAACCGACATTAAACAACCGTTTGAATAGTCAACAAGTTCATCTGTACCATAATAAGTTATGTTTTCCCAAGTAAATGAACGATTTGTAACTAATTTATGTTTGAATGCATTAAGCGAAAAAGAAAGTTGGTCATCTGCTGTGCCCCAGGTGTTAGCAACTTTATAAACTTTTTGATTATTGTTTAGTGTTGTATACCAAGCACCATCATAGAAGAAAGAAAGTTTAACAAACTTACTAACATCATTAAAATCATACAAGTAAACGTTTAATTCATCAAATCTATTATAATCTTCAGATTTAACAATAGGTTCAATTTCTATTTTAAATGGTTTTGCAGATAAAGTATTAATCCAACTAAATTTTGCTAAACCATCATCAAAATTATTAACAACTGCATTAATACCCACTTCTTGACTATAGAAATTAACGTTGCCTTTATCAACAACAAAATATTTTGCCATATCTAATGAGTCTTCTGTGTAAAGTCCAGTATCAATAACAGGAATTTCTTTAACAAAATAATCATCACTAGTTATGCCGTTAACATTTGGATAAACAACAATTTTAACTTTATTATTTGAATTAATTAGGTTAAAATTGCCATTGCTACCATCAGTAATAGTTAAAAGATTATCAGAATAATCTGTTAAAACCCCATCAACGTCAACTGCAATTTTAATATCTTGTTTTACAGGAACACCAGTATCTAAAGTATAAGCAGAAATAAAATCTATTTTATAACTTCCGTTTTTAATTAAGTAATTAGGGAAATTACTACTTAATTCATAATAAATATTATCACTTTCATTAACGGTTAAAGTTTTTGTATAAATTTGTGTTTCTGAATAGTCTGAAACAGTATAAACCACTTCGTATTCACCTTTAACTGTAGGAACAAAAGAATAATCATTATCTAAGGTTAAATTAAAGGTAATATTTGGTTGGGTTTTATGTGTTGCGGTAAATGAATAATTTATATTACCAACTTGATTTATTAATTCAAAATCATCAAATATTTTAACAGTTGAACCGGCTAAAACAGGTTGACTATAATTTAATTCATTAGTTAAATTAATATCTAATTTATTAGCATTTGCTATAGATTCAACGTCAACTAAAACAGTATCAGTTTTACCATTTGAGTTAATGGTTGAATAAACAATAGTGTAAGGACCAACACGGTTTGCCGTAAAAGCACCGTTTTTAATTTCACATTGAACCCTTTTGTTTGAATAGTAATTATAATAAACTTTTGTAGTTATAGGTAAGTCGCCTTCAATAATATCGTAAGCAGTTGCTGAGAACAATTTATAACTATTACCCCTTTTAACTTGTGGGATAGTTTCTTTAGTGTAATCGCCATAGTTTACGGTAATTTTAGGTTCATAAGGTGATAAAAACTCATTTGAAGACCTTTCGGTTATTTGAGCGTCACCCATGTGTGAAATGAATAGATTTGCAGAACCTTTTACAAAAGCAGTTGGCGTAATAGTAACTTTAACCTTACCATCAGTAAAGCCATGGAACTTTTCACCAAAGATATCAGCATTATTTAGGTCAGCAACAACAATACGATAAACTGTGCTATCGCCACGACCAGTCATACCATATAAAATATTAGTATCAACGTCAAATGCTAAACCGCCCCACATATAACCAGTGTTATTTGGGCTTGTTGCTGAACCACCTGAAAATGAATGTTGTAAAGGAGCACCCCACTTTTCTTCATTTAGATAAGCACTAAAGGTATTAGTTGTTGGTTCCATACCTTGAAGATTTGTAATGGTATAAGCACCAGAAGTAGACTTATTCATACCACAATAAGTTAATTCATTAAAAGTAGCATCCATATAAGCGTGGGTTGTTCTATTTGTTGCAGCCCCCGGTGGTTGCTTAACCCTTACCCTAATATAAATATTTGGGTCGTAAGCATCTTCAATTAAAACTTCGTATTGTGAAATTTCTGCTTCGCCTGGGGTTTCCGTGTTCATACTTAATCTAAAAATAGTTGATTTATCGCCGTTAATTGCATTTAAATCAACAACGTCATTATAAACGATTGAATCACCATTTTTTACGTTAAATAAAAGTCCAGAAGTTTCACCATGTGGATTATCATAACCAACAAATTCATAGCTACCAACACCATTGATAGTAAATAATGAATTGTTTACCAAGAAAGTTTTAATGTCGTTATAAACAACACCATCAATAGTGGCTTGATACTCAATAGAATATAAACCAGGTAAACTTAAATCAATGGTTTTTGCTTTAGTGAAAGAACCATCTGGAAGTGCAACTACGTAAGTAGCATCAACATCACCAATTTTTGCACTTGGGATTGTTACTGTTTGATTAAGATTATATTTTTGCTTTAACGTGC
>JAZRDW010000027.1:0-2078 GCA_045660505.1 Christensenellaceae bacterium
ATCATCAGGTTCAGCGTGTTCATCAGGTTCATTAGAACCATCACACGTATTGCTAGCAATAGGTGTTGAAGAGGCCCTAGCGCACGGCTCAATAAGATTTTCTTTTGGCAAACACAATACGATAGAAGAAGTTGATTATGCCGTAGACACAATAAAACAAGCAGTTCAAAGATTAAGGGAAATGTCCCCACTATTTAACGCACAAGGAGAAATGAAATATGTATAATGAAAATGTTATGGAAGTTTTTAGAAACCCAAAAAACGTAGGCGAAATTGAAAATGCTGACGGAACAGGTACTGTTGGCAACGCATCTTGTGGGGATATAATGCAAATTTCCTTAAAAATTGAAAATGATATAATAGTTGATGCAAAGTTTAAAACTTTTGGTTGCGCAGCAGCCATTGCAACAAGTTCAACTGCAACTGAAATGATTAAAGGTTTAACTTTAGAAGAAGCATTAAAAGTGACCAACAAAGCCGTTGTTGAAAAACTTGGCGGATTGCCTGCCCAAAAACTACATTGCTCAGTTTTAGCAGAAGAAGCAATCAAAAAAGCCATTGAAGACTATTTGGCAAAAAAGAATAAATAATATAAATGCAAACTAAAAAAGGGCTATTGTCAAAAATAGCCCTTTTTATTATATTCATTATGCAGGACAAAAAAATCCCAACGGGAAAACCGTTGGGATTAAATATTTTAATTATTAATTAATAATTATTTGCATTCATCAGCCTTGCCAGCGCAACCTAAAACGTTAATTAACTTATGTTTAACGATTTCTTTAATGTTTGCCCTTGCAGGTTTTAAGTATTCCCTTGGGTCAAACTTGTCTGGTTTTTCGTTGAAGAATTGACGGATAGTACCAGTCATTGCCAAACGAAGGTCAGAGTCAATGTTGATTTTGCATACTGATAAAGCAGCAGCCTTTCTTAATTGTTCTTCTGGAACACCGATAGCATCAGGCATTTTACCGCCGTTATCGTTAACCATTTTAACGTATTCTTGTGGAACTGAAGAAGCACCGTGCAATACGATAGGGAAACCAGGGAGTTTCTTAGAAACTTTTTCTAAAATGTCAAAACGGAGTGCAGGTGGAACTAAAATACCTTGTTCGTTCCTTGTGCATTGTTCTGGCTTAAATTTGTAAGCGCCGTGGCTTGTACCGTTAGCGATTGCTAAACTATCAACACCAGTTCTTGTAACGAATCCAATAACTTCTTCTGGTTTTGTGTAAGATTCACAGCCGTGTTCAACCTTAACGTCATCTTCAATACCTGCTAAAGTACCTAATTCACCTTCAACTGTAACGCCCCTAGCGTGTGCATATTCAACAACCTTTTTGGTAACTTCAATATTTTCTTCAAAAGGAAGATGTGAGCCGTCAATCATAACTGAAGTGAAACCACCGTCAATGCAAGCCTTGCAAGTTTCAAAGTCTGGGCCGTGGTCTAAGTGAAGTACGATAGGAATTTCAGGACATTCCTTAACAGCTGCTTCAACAAGTTTAACTAAATAGGTGTGATTTGCGTATGCCCTTGCACCCTTACTAACTTGAAGAATAACTGGTGCGTTAACTTCTTTGCACGCTTCGGTAATACCTTGAACGATTTCCATGTTGTTTACGTTGAATGCGCCAATAGCGTAACCGCCTTTAGCAGCTTGTTCAAACATTTTTTTGGTGTTTACTAATGCCATTAAAGTTTCCTCCAATACGATTTTACTTTTACTTTAAGTAAAAAATTTTTTCTAACGAGTATCATTATACAATGTTTTTTATAAATTGGCAAATAATTTTACAATTATGTGCGAAATACTTTATATTTTTATAAAAAAAGTTTATAATGTAAGGGTAAATTCATTTAAGGTAGGTTATTATGCAAGACCAAAGAATTAACAAACTAGCCCATGGGCTTATAAATTACTCTTGCCAGCTTAAAAAAGGCGAAAAGGTTTTAATCGAAGCAAAGGGCATTGACAACACTTTAGTTGAAGCTCTTATCAAAGAAGCTTATGCCGTGGGGGCTATGCCGTTTGTGGAACTTTACGATAATCGTGTTACTAGACAGCTTCTTTTAGG
>JAZRDW010000028.1:0-2699 GCA_045660505.1 Christensenellaceae bacterium
ACCCTTTCGGTGCTCACTATCACATCAAATGTGATGTATGGTAAAAACACGGGCGCTACCCCTGATGGTAGAAAAGCACACGCTCCTTTTGCTCCTGGCGCAAACCCTATGCATAACCGTGAAGAAAACGGCGCTTTAGCATCACTTAACTCTGTTGCAAAATTAAGTTATAACGATTGTAGGGACGGCATTTCTAATACTTTCTCTATTACCCCTGATGCGCTTGGCAAAAATGAAGAACAAAGGTTAAATAACCTAGTTAATATTTTAGACGGGTATTTTGTAAAAAAAGCACACCACATTAACGTAAACGTTCTTAACAAGGAAACGCTTATTAAGGCTTATGAAAACCCTGAAGATTACCCTAACCTAACCATAAGGGTTTCTGGATACGCCGTTAACTTTAACAAACTATCTAAAGAACAACAATTAGAAGTTATTAGTAGAACATTCCACGAAAGTATATGATAAACTATTTACAAGGCAAAATAAATTCCTTTCAAAGTTTAGGAACGGTTGATGGTCCTGGCGTTAGATGCGTTGTTTTTATGCAAGGTTGCCCACTTCGCTGTGGTTGTTGCCATAACCCCGACACTTGGGATATAAATGGTGGTGAAAGTTTTTCTACCAAACAAATTTTAGACAAGGTTTTGCGTTTTAAGGACTATTTTGGTGCTGACGGTGGAATTACCGTTTCTGGTGGCGAACCACTTTTACAAATAGATTTCGTTAAAGAATTATTTTCTTTGTGTAAAAAGGAAAATATTAACACTTGTCTAGATACTTCTGGTGCTATATTAAACGATAAGGTTAAAAACCTACTTTCTTTTACCGATAGGGTGCTTTTAGACATAAAATACACTAATGATGAAGATTATATTAAATTTGTGGGTTGCTCTTTAGAAAAGGTTAAAGAGTTTTTAGAATATTTAAACCTTAAAAAAATACCTACAACTATTCGCCAAGTTATTATACCAACCCTAAACGATAATAGTGATAACATTAATAGGCTTAACCAAATTATTTCTAATCACCCTTGTATTGATTGCGTTGAACTTTTGCCGTTTAAGAAAATTTGTAAAGTTAAATACGATAATCTTTCTATCCCTTTTGAGTTTGATAAATATTCAACCCCAACTAAAGAAGATATGGAAAAACTAAATGAACAACTTATAATTAAAAAAGCATCTTATTAAGGTGCTTTTTTTGTTTATAATTTGTAAAATTTGGCAAAAAAATTTAATGCTTTATAGAATAAAAAGACTTGTGCTTATATGCAAAATATGTTATACTAAAAGCGAATTATAAGTCTATATAATAATTTAGTAAACAAAAGGGGGTTTTTTATGAATATTTTGCATATGAAATATGCCGTGGAAGTTGCTAACACCCGTTCAATAAGCAAGGCTGCAGAAAACCTTTATACCTCTCAACCTAACTTAAGTAGGGCTATTCAGTCTTTAGAAAACGACCTTAAAATTAAGATTTTTAAGCGTTCTTCTAAAGGGCTTGAAATCACTATTGACGGCGAAGAATTTTTGCTTTACGCTAAAAACGCTTTAGCGCAAATTAAGAAGATTGAATCTATTTACGAAAATAGAAATGAAAAACAATTAAGGCTTTCCGTTTGCGTGCCTAGGGCAAGTTATTTTTCTTATGCCTTTAAGGAATTTGCCAAATCACTTGATAATTCTTTATCTGCTGAAATAGTTTATAAAGAAACGAACTCTATGCGTTCAATATTAAACGTTGTTAAGGAAGAATACGACCTTGGTATAGTGCGTTATCAAAGTGCGTTTGAAAAATATTTTAACACCCTTTTTGAAGAAAAAAAGTTGAATAGTGAAGTTATTAATGAGTTTTCTTACGTAATGGCAGTTTCTAAAAACGACCCGTTGGCACAAAAAGAAAATATTGTTCAACAAGATTTAGCAAACTATACCGAAATCACCCACGGCGACCCTTACGTTCCATCTTTACCACTTATTGACGTTAAAAGGGCAGAATTATCAGAGTTTACTAAAAAGCGCATAATGGTTTTTGAAAGGGGCGTTCAATTTACCCTATTAGAAAACGTGCCTAATACCTTTATGTGGGTTTCAAAAATACCTAACGACTTAAAGGATAAGTTTAATTTGGTTGAAAGAAAGTGTGATTTTAACACTAAAACTTACAAAGACGTTTTGATTTATAGAAAAAAATATCATCTAACTAAACTAGACACAAACTTTATTGATAAAGTTATACAAGCAAAAGACAAGTATTTTGATTAAAAAGGAGTTAACAATGAGAATTTTTGACACGAAAGTACAACACCTTAAATATAAAGTTTTGCGTGAAGTTGCCCACTATGCTTGGGAAGGCACTTTGACTGAAAACTTAATGAATATACCTAAAATTATTGTTCCTGGCAAAACCCCAACAATGCGTTGTTGCATTTATAAAGAACAGGCAATAGTTAGCGAAAGGGTTAAGATTGCTATGGGTGGCAACCCTGAAAATAAAGACGTTATTGAAGTTATTGATATTGCATGTGAGGAATGCCCTATGGGTGGATATGAAGTCACTGGCGCTTGTAGGGGGTGCTTAGCACACCGTTGTGAAGACGTTTGTACAAAACGCGCTATTACCATTGATAGCAATCACATAGCGCATATTGATAAGGAAAAATGCGTTGAGTGTGGTATGTGCGCTAAAGT
>JAZRDW010000029.1:0-6592 GCA_045660505.1 Christensenellaceae bacterium
AACTTCTTGTAAATCGTTAACTAAAGACATAATCTTTCTTCTAGCGTTGAGTTTTGTTACGCCGTCTTTGATAAGGGTTTTCTTTGTTTCGTTACCCTTTGCGTCAGCAACACTAACTTCTGTTTCAACGGTATCAGCATAAGTTTTAACTGCAAGAGTTAAAATTTTAGCAACGTATGAAGCAACTTCTTTTGCTCTTGCTTCGGTTGTTTCAATTTTGCCGTGCCATAAAAGTGCAGATGCTTGATTTTTAATGAGTGCTATTCTTTGAGTAGCATTAACGCCTAATTTCCTTGCCATTTTTTAGTCCTCCTTTTCCGCTAACTTTAAGCCATAACTTTCAAGTTTGTAAATAACTTCGTCAAGTGACTTTTTACCCAAGTTGCGAACTTTAAGCATATCGTCTTCGGTCTTGTTAGTTAAATCTTCAACTGTATGAATATTTGCTCTCTTCAAGCAGTTGTAAGAACGAACTGACAAATCCATTTCTTCAATTGTCATTTCCAAAATTCTGGTCTTCTTATCTTCTTCTGGTGGAACTAAAATTCCGATATTACCAACTTCTGATAATGAAACGAACATGCTAATATGTTCTTCCATAATCTTTGCTGCTAGGCTTACGATATCTCTACCAGAGAAAGCACCATTTGTCCAGATTTCAAGAGTAAGTTTATCAAAATCAACACTTTGACCTACACGTGTTGCAGATACGTTATAACTTACCTTTTTAACTGGTGTGTAAATACTGTCAATAGCAATGTTATCAATTATGTCGGTTTTGTGTTCATCAGCACCTTCATAACCACGACCCCTACCAACAGTAAGTTCCATATCAAGTTTACCACCTTCGTCAATAGTGCAAAGGTATAAATCTGGGTTAAGAACTTCTAATTCAGCATCACATTCAATGTCACCTGCTTTTACTACTGCAGGACCAACTTTTGAAATTTTAACAATTTTCTTATAATCCTTATCTAAACAAGTTGACTTAAAAGTCACGTTCTTTAGGTTAAGAATTATTTCAGTTACGTCTTCCTTTACCATAGATATAGCAGAGAATTCGTGCTTAACACCAAGTTCTTCAGCAAATTTAATGTTTTGGATAGCAACCCCTGGGAGTGCTGACAATAAAATTCTGCGAAGTGCATTACCAAGTGTTAAACCAAAACCTTTTTCTAATGGTTCAACAACAACTTTTGCGTAACTTCTGTTTTCGTTTTCTTCCACTGCTATTTTTGGCATTTCAATTTCCATCATGAGAAATTTACCTCCTTAAAAAATAGTTTTGATATAAGTTTTAGCGGGAATTCTTGTTAAGGTGTGGAATTAACTTAACTTTCCCCCCGCTTAAACCCATCAAATTTAATAAATTTTTAATTATTATTTAGAATATAATTCAACAATCATGTGTTCCTTGATTTGGATATCAATATCTTCTCTTGTTGGAAGAGCAATGATTTTACCAACCAAAGTTTCTGGATTGAATTCTAACCATTTAGGCATATTACCAACTTTCATTTGCTTAACTTCTGCAAAATACTTGTTGTCCTTCTTGCTTTCTTTAACAGCAATTTCGTCACCTACTTTTACGTTGTAAGAAGCAATATTTACAGGTCTACCATTTACGGTGAAGTGTGCGTGTGTTACTAATTGACGCGCTTGTGACCTTGAAGAACCAATACCCATTCTAAAGATAACGTTATCAAGTCTTCTTTCTAAAAGTGAAAGCATGTTTTCACCGGTAATACCTTTCATACGGTCAGCCTTTTCATAATACTTTCTGAATTGACCTTCAAGAACACCGTAAATTCTCTTGCATTTTTGCTTTTCACGAAGTTGTAAGCCATATTCAGAAACTTTCTTTCTGCTCATACCGTGTTGACCAGGTGCAACAGGTCTTCTTTCAAAAGCACATGTGCCCTTAAAACATCTTTCGCCCTTTAAGAACAATTTTGCACCTTCTCTTCTACATAAACGACATTTTGATTCAGTATATTTAGCCATTTATTTATCCTCCATTATACTCTACGCTTTTTAGGTGGTCTGCAACCATTGTGTGGAATTGGTGATACGTCTTGAATAAGAGTAACTTCCATATCGCAATTGGTTAATGCACGGATAGCAGATTCTCTACCAGCACCTGGACCCTTTACGTAAACTTCAACAAAGCGCATGCCTTGTTCCCTAGCAACCTTTCCTGCTGCTTCTGCTGCCATTTGCGCTGCAAATGGTGTGCTCTTTCTTGAACCCTTAAAGCCAAGACTACCTGCACTTGACCAAGAAACTGTGTTGCCTTGCATATCGGTAATAGTTACCAATGTATTGTTGAAAGATGCTTGAATATGAACTTGACCTTTGTCAACCTTTCTAGCGTCTTTTTTCTTTTTAACAACTTTCTTTGCTACTGCCATTATCGGTTACCTCCCATTATCTAGTTGCCGTTTTCTTTTTAGCAACGGTACGACGAGGACCTTTACGAGTTCTCGCATTTCTCTTAGAACTTTGTCCGCGAACAGGCAAGCTCTTTCTATGACGAACACCACGGTAGCAACCGATTTCAATTAATCTCTTAATTGAAAGGCTTACTTCACTACGTAAGTCACCTTCTACGCGAAGGTTGTGTTCAATGTATTCTCTAAGTTTAGCAATATCGCTTTCACTTAAGTCTTTAACTCTTGTATCTGGGTTTACACCCGTTTCACTGATGATTTTTTTTGCCGTTGTGAGACCGATACCATAGATATAGGTTAAACCGATTTCAACTCTCTTATTGTTAGGCAAATCAACGCCGGCTATACGTGCCATCTTTGTCAAATACCTCCGTATTTTTTCGTTTAATTTTTATTTTTATATATAAATGCTTAAATACCTTTCGCATTGGAATGTATGCTAATCGGTTTTTTAAGCGGTTATTTTCGCAAAACTTTTAAACAAGTTTATTGATTGTGGGATTAACCCTGTCTTTGCTTGTGGTTCTTGTTTTTAGAACAAATTACCATAACTTTGCCGTTTCTTTTAATAACTTTACATTTGTCGCACATAGGCTTAACTGAAGGTCTAACTTTCATTTTTAATCTCCTTTAGGAATTCGTTTATGTTTTTATTAGTTTTTGCTACGCCAAATAATTCTACCTTTGGTCAAATCATAAGGGCTCATTTCTAGTTTTACGCTATCGCCAGGTATAATCTTTATATAATGCATACGAAGTTTACCTGATATATAAGCCGTTATAATGTGTCCGTTTGATAATTTAACCTTAAACGCGGCATTTGGTAATGCTTCAACAATCACGCCTTCGGTTTCTATAACGTCGTCTTTTGACACAAACTCAATCCTCCTGTAATTTTTCTTTTTCGGCTTTTAAGTTACGATAAACTGTTTTGTTACCGACCCTTTCGCCATTATTTATTTTTTCAGCAAGTTTAATTAAACTCACATTAAAAATCTTTTCTAAATGTTTAACATTTTTCTTTTTGGGGTTAGAAACTTTTCTTTCTTTTCCGTTTACTATATAAACTATATTTTTTTCAACTTTCAATACTAGAAAAGTTTTCCCACTATCTCTACCGACTTTGCTTATCACAAGGTCGCCTTGTTGTATAGAATACATATTTCTTAAAGTGTAAGAATTTCAACGCCGTTTTCAGTTATAACTACAGTATTTTCGTAATGCGCACTAGGTTTTCTATCCTTTGTGCGAACACCCCAACCGTCAGCCATAAACTCAACTTGATACACACCTAAGTTTATCATAGGTTCAATAGCAATTGCCATACCCTTTTTAAGCCTAATCCCCGTGCCTTTCTTTCCATAATTTGGAACGCTAGGGTCTTCGTGCATTTCTTTGCCTATTCCGTGACCAACTAACGCCCTAACTACTGAAAAGCCGTTTGATTCAGCGTGGGTTTGAACGTAATAACCGATATCACCAAGCGGTGTGCCATCTCTTAAATGTTCAATTGCATTAAAGAAACATTCTTCAGTAACCTTAACAAGTTTTTGCTTTTCAGCACTAACGTTGCCTACTAGAAAAGTTCTTGCAGCGTCACCTTGCCAACCGTTATATTCAACACCAACGTCTACACTAACTATTTGCCCATCTTTAATGATATCTTCTTCATTAGGAATTCCATGAACAACCATATCATCTATTGACACACAAATTGATGCCGGATAACCGCAATAACCTAGAAATGATGGATATGCACCACAACTTGTTATATATTCGTATGCAATCTTATCTAGGTCCTTAGTAGACATTCCAGGCTTAATACTGCTCTTTAATAATTCAAGAACTTCTTTGGTAATTCTACCACTTTCACGCATACCTTGAATATCTTGTTCAGATTTAATCGTTATCATTTTCTAACGCCTTTACTATTTGGTTGAAAACATCATCAATTGAAGCGTCCCCATCAATGTTTAAGAGTTTATTTTGTTTAGCATAGAACTCAACAAGTGGTTCGGTTTGATGTTTATAAACTTCAAGTCTTTCTTTCACGGTTTCAACGTTATCATCTTTTCTAATGATGAGTTTAGCACCACAGTCAGGACAATAATTAGTATTACCTATAAAATCAATATGAAATGAACCGTTGCATTTTGGGCAACTTCTTCTGCCCGTAATTCTATGTTCAATCTTAGATAAATCAACTTGTATGTTTATAACTTTATCTGGTGATGATATTTTATCAAGAGCATTTGCTTGAAATAAGTTCCTAGGGAATCCATCAAGAAGATAACCGTTTTTACAGTCCTTTTGAGAAAGCCTATCCTGAACTAGTTCTACCGTTAAGTCGTCTGGACACAAATTACCAGTGTCCATAACTGCCTTAACTTTTAACCCCAAAGGTGTTTCGTTTTTTATATTATCTCTAAATAAATCGCCCGTTGATATGTGTGGTAAGTTGTACTTTTTGGAAATAAGCACCGCTTGAGTCCCCTTGCCACAACCTGGAGCGCCAAGCAATATCAATTTCATAATTTTACTTTAAGAAACCTTTGTAATTCTTCATCATAATTTGTGATTGAAGTGCTTGTTCAAACTCTAATGCTACAGAAACAACAATTAGCAACCCAGTTGCACTAAACGCATTAACCAAACCTATATCAATAGCCTTAAATATAAGTGATGGAATTAATGCAACAAGCGCTAAGAAGATTGCACCGAATAATGTAATTCTGTTTGAAACCTTCTTTAAGTATTCGCCTGTTGGCTTACCTGGTCTAATACCTGGAATAAAACCACCGTTTGATTGAATACTCTTACTAATATCGTCTGGATTGAATTGTATTTGATTGTAGAAATATGAGAAGAACAATATTAATACGCATAACAACACCATGTAAATCCAACTGTCTGTGCCAACGTAAGTTGTCCACCAGTTATCTGACTTAACACCAAATAAGTTGATAATTAAATCAGGGAAACTCAATATTGCAAATGAGAAAATTAATGGCATAACGCCTGATGAGTTAACTTTGATAGGAATATGTGTTGATTGACCACCATACATTTTCCTTCCTTTAACTTGTTTTGCATATTGAACAGGAATTTTGCGTTCTGCATCATTAACTAAAACGATTGCTGCGAACATAACTACTGCTGTTGCTAAGAACCCGATAAGTGACCAAACTGCACTCATTGCTGTATCAGGATTACCCATTTGTTGGAACAAGCCTAAAATTGCTGTACCTGCTGTTGATAGGATACCTGAGAAGATAAGAAGTGATATACCATTTGATACACCGTGGTCAGTAATTCTTTCACCAATCCACATTGTTAACGCTGCACCCGCAGTATAAACGATAACTAAGAACGCATAACTTAAGAAGTTAAGGAAACCTTCGCTACCGAATATCTTTGAAGTATCTACAGAGCCTTGGAAAGCAACTAAAATACCAATTGCTTGTGCTATTGCAAGAACTAATGTTAAAATTCTTGTTATAGTGTTGATTTTTCTTTTGCCTTCTTCACCCTGTTTGCTCAATCTTTCAAGAGCAGGAATACCTACTGTTAAAAGTTGAATAATAATTGATGCGTTAATGTAAGGTCCGATACCCATAGCGAAGAACGTACCATAAGTTAACGCCCCACCTGATACCGCGCTCATTATTTGCAAGAAAGTGTAATCTTCTAAACCATTGAAAACTTCTACGCCTGGAACTGGAATATAGCATCCAAGTCTATAAACGAAGAGCAATGCAATAGTGATTAAGATTTTATTTCTTACTTCTTTAATCTTAAACGCATTTACTATTGTTTGAAACATTTTTCCCTCCTATTTAAGTGGGTTTAAATTTGTTCTACTGTCCCGCCAGCCTTTTCAATAGCATCTTTAGCTGAAGCAGAAAAACTTGCTGCTTTAACTGTTAATGCTTTTGTTAAAGTTCCGTTACCCAAAACTTTTAAGCCAACGCTACCTTTAATAACTTTAATAAGACCTTTTTCAGCAAGCATTTGCATATCTACTACAGAATTTGCTTCTAAACCTTCTAAAACTGAAAGGTTAACAATGCTATATACTTTCTTAAAGTGGTTGTTGAATCCGCGTTTTGGAACCCTTCTGATTAAAGGCATTTGACCGCCTT
>JAZRDW010000030.1:0-6471 GCA_045660505.1 Christensenellaceae bacterium
CTTTTTTTTAAATATTTAAAATAAATATATATTTTATTATACAAAACCTTTTAAAAAATTTCTTAAATATAATTTTAATAACAAAAAAATAGTTATCGCAAAAATATTTTTACAATAACTATTTTGAAATGTAATCAATAAAATTTTTATTAAAAACAATAATTATGTGTGACATAATATAATTAGTTTTGCTTGTAAATCACAAAACTTTTGTCCCACAAGACCTAACGCGCAAAGGTAAAACGTTTTTACTACCAAAATGCTTAGAAACACTACAAATAAAACGCTCTAGATTGTCATTTTTAACAATGTTTAATATCGTTCCGGCAAAACCACCGCCATGCACTCTATTAACACCACCGTTTAAGTATACACTTGCAATTGATAGATATTTTGGTATAACTTGGCAGTCACTACCCACAACAAAACAATTTTGCAATTTACACATTGAACTAATGCCTGATTCCTTAACGCATGTTAAAAAAGTATCATAATCATTGTTGTTCAAACTTTCACAGGCTAAATCTACCCTATCATTTTCTTCAAAGAAATGGTATGCCCTTAATATTGCCCTATCACTTACTTTACTTGATAATTATTGATCTTTTTCAAAAAAAGTTTCCTTATCAATATCAATTAACCTTTGTCCGTTTAATGCTTTTGCAACACTAAACATTTCAGCAGGTATAGATGCGTATTCATCAGTTAAATTCTCATGACTACCACCTGTATTTATTAAAACTAATGAATAATCTTGCAAAGTATTGTTAATCTTAGAAACTTCAATTTGACCTTGTTTCTTAAAATCAAGTTTATTTAACCCACCATAAGCAATTACCGTTTGGTCTAATAGCCCATAAGGTTTTCCAAAATAAACGTTTTCAGCAAATTGTTAAACAACAGCCTTATCTTGCATTGAAACCTTGCTATCATTATATAAAAAATTAAGAATTTCAGCAATTAACACTTCAAATGACGCTTAATTTTATATGCCTGCACCGTTTATAACGTTTCTAGTTAAAACTGCGTTAAAACCACCAACCTTAAAACCTTTATCAATAAACCCTTTCACAACCCCACGGACTAATGCTGATGAAGTGCCTTTCTTTTCAACATCTTCACCTAAAACGTTAACCACTATTTTTGGGTAGCCATCACTAAAAATTGTGATAATATTATCGTTAGTAGGTAAAAACATAGCCAAGGTATCAAGATTAATTGCGCATGATAAAACTTTGCCACCATTATGGTCTGTGTGATTACCACAAACTTCAACCCTTCCACTAGAAGATGCTATATAAGCACTATTGCAGTTAAAAGTAGACTTAAACTTAGCAAAATTTTACTCATAGCGAATTTTTTGTGCGTTTGTTATTTCACCATAAAGGGAAATAAAGTTATTTTCAACGTTATCTAAACTAGTAAAAGGTTGCTTAATTTGACACATAATAATCACCAAAAATTGTTTTTTATTTATTATATTATTTTAACAATAAATTTCATAGTGATTTTAGCATATTTTGTTGATTATATTATTTTTTACTAAAAAATATAGTACTTTACCCCTTTGATTATTCTTGACTAAAATAGTTTATTAGTTTATAATGATAAAAGTATAAAAGTTACTAATATGCGGAGGCTTAATTGTTTATATGGACATTAAGAAGATTGAAAAGAAATGGCAAGCCATTTGGGAAAAGGACAAATTAGGGTATTTTAATTCTAAAAATACTGACAAAAAGTATTACTGCTTGGAAATGTTTTCATATCCATCAGCAGCAAAACTTCACTTAGGGCATTGGTATAATTACGGACCAACAGATAGTTTTGTTAGATACAAAAAAATGAAGGGCTTTGAAGTATTCCAACCTATGGGTTTTGATGCTTTTGGTTTACCTGCTGAAAACTATGCAATTAAAACGGGCGTTCACCCAAAAGTTTCTACCGAACAAAATATAATCAACATGGAACAAACCCTTAAAGAAATGGGTGCTATGTTTGACTGGAGTGCTGAAATTAAGACTTGCTATGAAGATTATTATAAATGGACACAATGGCTTTTCTTAAAGTTGTATGAAAATGGGCTTGCTTATAGAAAGGAAGCACCTGTTAACTGGTGCCCAAGTTGCAAAACCGTTCTTGCTAACGAACAAGTTACAAACGGTGTTTGCGAAAGGTGTAATTCAACCGTTGTTAAAAAGAACTTGACACAATGGTTCTTTAAGATTACAAATTATGCTGAAGAATTATTGCAAGGCCTAAACAATATTGACTGGCCTGAAAAAACTAAACTTATGCAAAAGAACTGGATAGGTAAATCAACTGGTGGAGAAATTGTTTTCACCGCTGAAAGTGGCGATACATTTAAAGTGTTCACTACTAGGGCCGATACCCTATTCGGTGTTTCTTACGTAGTATTAGCACCAGAACACCCACTTGTTCAAAAACTTGTTTCTAAGAAACAAAAGAAAGCAGTTGAAAATTATATTGAAGAAACTTCTAAAGTTACTGAAATTGATAGGCTTTCAACCACTCGTGAAAAAACAGGTGTTTACCTAGGTCATAACGCCATTAACCCTATTAACGGCAAGTCAGTTCCTATTTACGTTGCCGATTACGTATTATATTCTTATGGTACGGGCGCAGTTATGGGCGTTCCTTCTCATGATGAAAGGGACTTTGTGTTTGCACAAAAACACGATTTACCTATTGTTCGTGTAATTAAAGGCGCAAATAATAATGATGAATTACCTTTCACCGAAGATGGTATACTTGTTAATAGCCCGGGTTTTGATGGCATGACTAGTGTTGAAGCAAGAAAGGCTATCATCAATAAACTTGTTCAAGTTGAAAAGGCAGAACATAAAACTAATTATAGACTTCGTGACTGGTTGGTTTCACGTCAACGCTACTGGGGTGCACCTATCCCTGTTATACATTGTGATAAATGTGGCGTAGTGCCTGTTCCTTATAATGATTTACCTGTAAGATTACCAGATAACGTTGAATTTACACCAGATGGCGAATCTCCACTTGCTAAATGTGAAGAATTTATGAACGTTAAATGCCCTATTTGTGGCGCAGATGCACATAGGGACCCAGACACGTTAGATACCTTCGTATGCTCAAGTTGGTATTTTTTGCGCTACCCTGATGCACACAACGCAAAAGAACCATTTAACCCTGAAATCATTAATAAAATGCTACCAGTTGATAAATACGTTGGTGGTGCTGAACATGCTTGTATGCACTTATTATACGCGCGTTTTATCACTAAAGCGTTAAGAGATATGGGCTATCTAAACTTTGGTGAACCTTTCAAATCATTAGTTCACCAAGGCATTATTTTAGGACCTGATGGTATGCGTATGAGTAAGTCTAAAGGCAACATTATCGCCCCTGACCCATACGTTCAAGAATATGGTTCTGACGTTTTAAGGTTATATTTAATGTTTGGTTTCTCTTACACCGAAGGTGGTCCTTGGTCAGATGATGGTATTAAAGCAATTCTAAAATTCCTAGATAGAATTGAAAGACTTGCTATTAAACTCAACTTAGAAAAAGATAATAAAAACAATAATATAACTAAAGATGAAAAAGAACTTCTTTACGCTGAAAACTTTGCTATAAAGTGTGTTGATAGAGATATGGATTCATTCTCATTCAACACTGCAGTTGCTAGACTTATGGAATTATTAAACGCAATTTCTAAGTACGACAACCAAGTTGAAAACAAAAACTATAAAGTTCTTAAGAAAGCATTAAAAACATTAATACAACTTCTTGCACCTTGTGCCCCACACTTTGCCGAAGAAATTTGGGAAAGTTTTGGCAACAAAACATCTATTTTCAATTCTAAATATCCAGAAGTTGATGAAAGCGCTTTAGTTTTAGATGAAGTTGAAGTTGCTGTTCAAATTAATAGCAAAATGCGCACTAAGATTATGATACCAAGTGGCGCTAGTGAAGATGTTATTAAAGATGCAATATTCAATGATGAAAAATTATCTAATGAAATTAGTGGCAGAGATATTAAAAAATTAATTATCGTTCCAAATAGATTAGTTAACATTATTTTATAATTTTTTATGGAGTAGTTATGAAAAATAACAACCAACAAGATTTTGTTTTAGAACGCTATTCCCCATCAATTAATCAAGGATTAAATGATGAACAAGTTAATAATAGAGTTCAATGTGGCTTAACAAACCTAGTTAAAGAAAAATATTCAAAATCTTACTGGAGCATAATTGCAAGCAACGTGTTTACAATATTTAACTTATTAGGGCTTATAGTTTTTATAGCCCTTTTAGTTATTATGCCCTATTGTAAAGAAATAGGTTTATCAGACTTTTTCTTTGTAGTGTTTTATTTAGCCAACATTTTAATAGGTATATTACAAGAAATCCGTGCAAAACATTGTGTTGATAAATTATCACTTTTAGCAAATAACGGTACAAAAGTTATTAGAAACGGTCAATTAACCGATATTGCTATTAGTGACATTGTTTTAGATGACGTTATAAATTTAGGTATAGGTAGCCAAATCCCAACTGACTGCATAATACTTGACGGCGAAGTTGAAGTTAACGAATCACTATTAACAGGCGAATCGGTTGCCGTTAAGAAAAAAATAGGCGATTTACTTTTAGCAGGTAGTTTTATTACAAGTGGTGTTTGTTTTGCAAGGGCTGAAAAAGTTGGTAAAGACAATTATATTCAAACCCTTTCAGCAAAAGCAAAAGAATACAAAAAGCCTCGTTCTGAAATAATGAACTCACTAAAGGTTATAATTAAAATTATCAGTTTTATTATTTTACCTATCGCAACTGCTTGGCTTGTTAAAACAACTATTGAAGAAGATATTTTCACTGCAATTTTCAAAACGTCTACCCCAGTTATCGGTATGATACCTGCAGGCATGTTCTTATTAACTAGCGTTGCTTTAGCAGTTGGTATTATAAAACTTGCTAAGCACAACACCCTTGTTCAAGACCTTTATTCATTAGAAATGCTTGCTAGGGTTGATACTATATGTTTTGATAAAACCGGAACTATTACCGACGGTAAAATGACCGTTAAAGAAGTTGTTTCACTTGATTGTGTTTATAAAGATAAAATTAATGACGTAATGGCTTCAATGATATCTGCATTAAAGGATAATAACCAAACAGCCATTGCCCTGTTTAATTATTTTGGTCAAAACAATGTATATTCAAGTAAAATGATTTTACCATTTAATTCTAGCCGTAAACTATCAGCCGTAACCTTTAATAATGGTGAAACTTTTGCGTTTGGCGCACCAGAATTTGTGTTAAGTAATGAAAGTTATTTAACCATTAAAGAAAAGGTAGATAGTTTTGCTATACAAGGCTTAAGAGTTTTAGTTATAGCAAAATCTAATATTGAAATAATTGATGACAATTTGCCATCAAATTTTACACCTATTGCACTTATTGTTATTGCAGATAACGTTAGAAAAGATGCTATATCTACTATACAATGGTTTAAGGATAATGGCGTTCAAGTAAAAGTTATCTCAGGTGACAACCCTATAACCGTTTCAGAAGTTAGTAAAAGGGTTGGTATTGAAAATGCAGATAAATATATTAGTTTAGAAGGCAAAACCGACCAAGAAGTTTATAATTTAGCAAATGAATATACTGTTTTTGGTAGGGTTTCACCTGAACAAAAGGCAATTTTAATTAAAGCGTTAAAAGATTTTGGGCATACAACTGCTATGACAGGCGACGGTGTTAACGATATTTTAGCCTTAAAAGAAGCCGATTGTGCTATTTCAGTTGCAGCAGGTAGCGAAGCAGCAAGGAACGTTTCACACCTAGTATTACTAGATAACAACTTTAATTCTATGCCAGAAATTGTTCATGAAGGTAGGCGTGTTATTAATAACGTGCAAAGTTCAGCATCGTTGTTCTTAATGAAAACAATTTTTACAATGCTAATGGCAATTATATGTTTATTCCTACCTTATATGACTTCTTACCCATATAGACTTTCAAATATGATTATGTTTGAAGTGTTTATTACTGGTATTCCAACTTTCTTCTTATCTTTCCAACCGAACGATTCAAGAGTTGAAGGTAGTTTTATTAGTTTTATTATTAAAAAATCATTACCATGTGCAATATTAATGATATTTAGTGTATTAGTTATTGAAATTTGCCGTATGACTATCGGTTATTACCCATCTGAAATGAAAATTTATGAAACAATGGGAATTTACGCAATTACCTACGCAGGACTAATAAACCTATATATGACTTGTAAGCCACTAAATATCTTTAGGGGAATTATCTTTTACACGTCACTAATATTTGTTGTTACGATAACAATTTTATCACTATTAGGTGTTGTAAACTCTGTGTTATCATTATCAATTATGTTGCCATTATCTGAATATTGGCACCATTTGCTAATAGTTTTATGCGTAATATTAATAGATATACCTTT